>JANNQH010000606.1:0-2981 GCA_031400655.1 Deltaproteobacteria bacterium
CGAGCAAGCGCCTCGGTCGCGTCGGGGGTCCGGTCGACGGGAACGAGAATTCGCCGGAGCGAGAGATGTCCGTCGTCGGGCGATACGAAGAACCGGCCGTGGTCGGGGCGAGGTCCGTCGGATGGACGATGGATTCGACGAAGGCGCCGAGATCGGCAACCCGATCCGCCTGCTTGTCGTTCGGCGGCGGCGATCGCGTCACTCGGGTCCGTGGCCTTGAATCGCTGAATCATGCCCCCGACCTGAGAGCATTGGCAGATCGTTGCACTTATGCAAACATCTGTCCGACCCACCCTTTCGGACGGAGGCCCCCCGCCATGCGCACGCCCATCTGCGACAAGCTCGGCATCGAGTTCCCGATCTTCGCCTTTTCCCACTGCCGCGACGTGGTCGCAGCGGTCACCAACGCCGGCGGCTTCGGCGTGCTTGGTGCCCTCGCGTTCGACCCCAAGCAGCTCGAGATCGAGCTTGCCTGGATCGACGAACAGGTCGGCGACAAGCCTTATGGCGTCGACTTCGCGATGCCGGCGAGTTACGTGGGCAAGGGCGGAGGCCAGGCGGCGAGCGTCGAGACGCTGCGCGCGATGATCCCCGACGACGTCTGGAAGTTCGCGAATGGCATCCTCGAGGAGCACGGCGTGCCGCCGCTCCCGCCCGATTTCGAGGAGCGCAAGACGAAGGCGGCTGGTCTCGGTGTCGACGAGGAGGGCCCGGGCCAGGTCGATGTTTCGCTCGCCCACAAGAATGTGAAGCTGCTCGTGAACGCGCTCGGTCCGCCGCCGGCCTACGTGGTCGAGCGCGCGCACGCGGCGGGGATCTGGGTCGGCGGGCTCGTGGGCAGCGTCGCGCACGCGAAGAAGCAGGTCGCGCAAGGCGTCGACGTGATCATCGCGCAGGGAACCGAGGCGGGCGGCCATACCGGCGAGATCTCGACCATGGTGCTCGTGCCCGATGTCGTCGACGCGGTGGGTGATCGGGTGCCGGTGCTCGCTGCCGGAGGCATTGGCTGCGGCCGACAGATGGCGGCTGCGCTCGCTCTCGGTGCACAGGGCGCCTGGACCGGATCGATCTGGCTCACGGTCGCCGAGGCCGATACCAATCCCGAGGCAATCGAGAACCTGCTCGTGGCGGAGTCTCGCGACGCGGTGCGTTCCCGCTCGATGACGGGCAAGCCGGCTCGCCAGCTGCGAACGGCCTGGACGGAGGCCTGGGAGCAACCTGGTGCCCCGAAGACGCTGCCGATGCCGCTCCAGGGCATCGTCTTCTCGGAGCTGGCCCATCGCGTCACGCGCTCACGCAATCGGGCGCTTTCCGGTAGCCCGGTCGGCCAGATCGTCTCGCGCATGAACACGGTCCGCGCGAGCCGCGACGTCGTGCGCGAGATGGTGGAGGAATGCGTCGAGGCCAAGGACCGGCTCGACGCGCTCTTCGGCGGCGCTTGATGAGGACGTCTCGTTAGTGGCGGCGCGTGGGCGCTCGGCCGAGGGGGCGGACGCGGTCCTGCTCCGGCTCCACGAGTACAACGAGCTCGTCGCCGCGAGCGCGCGAAGCTCGGCGCAGCACGAGCGCATCGTGCGCGCGGCGGCGTTACCGCTGACGGGGTCCGGCCTGTCGCTGCTTGGCCTCGTCGCGCGCCACGGGCCGATCGCGGTCGGCGACGTCGCGCGCCGCGTCGGTGTCAACGCCTCGACGGCGAGTCGCCAGCTCCGGCCCCTCGAAGAGCTCGAGCTGATCGTGCGCGACGTCGATCCCGCCGATGCCCGCATCGCCCGTCTGCGCGCGACGCGCGCCGGCGAACGCGCGCTCGAACGGGCCCGCGACGTGATGCTGAACGACTACCGCGTCGCGCTGCGAGACTGGTCGCGAGCGGATCGCGATCGGCTGGCGGCGCTGCTTGCGGTCCTGCGCAACGACCTCCTGCGAACGCGTGCCGACGAGAGCGGCTGGTCGATCGAGGGCAATGGGGCCGGCGAAGAGGGCTCGGCAAGATGAGCTTCATCCTTGCGGGACTCGAGTCAATCCGGGACGTAACGGCCGGTGATCAACGGTAGATCCGCGTACGTGCGAATGCCCGGCGCGGCGCCGCAGACGGCGGGGATCGCGTTCACGACCGGCATGGCCGTCAGCGGGTTGGCCAGGTCGGCGACACGGCCCGACGCGATCTGCTCGGGGGAGGGGCGGAACTTGACCCGGGTATGGATGTTGGGGCTGCCCTCGACCTCCATCGTATAGCCGTGATGGACGGGCCACTCGGGCTCGAGGCCCTTTCCCGCGTTCCAGACGACCTCGAGCTCGATCACCGAACGGTCGCCCACCATGCCCTTCCACGTACACCGCTGACCGGCGAGCGATCCCTGCCGCATCGTGAAGCCGTTGATCGTCCGATCTTCGGGCGTCACCGCCGGCTCGTATTCGAAAGCGACCTCGCGGATCGGGATGCGCAGCATGTCTGCCATCACGTCGACGCACTCGGCGTACTGCCCGAGTACTCGACGATTGATCTCGTACCATTTTTCGTCGGGGTCGAACGACCAACCGAGGTTCGTGTAGTTGGCGATGGCATCGTAGTGGGTCAGGTCGGTCGACTCGAGGAAGCGGATCTTCTTGAAGTCGCGGGACGCGGTCGCCATCAGCGCCGCGATGAAGTTCGCGAAGCCCGGGAAGATGCCGGCGCCAAACACGCTCGCCCCACCCTTTCGAGCCGCCGATTCGATCCGCGCGCGAACGCCGCTTCCGAGCGTCCGACCATTGATGAAGTAGCTGCTCGCCACATTGACGCCGGCTTCGAGCAGCCGGACGAGCTCGTCCGGGTCGAGCTGATTGGGCGTGTAGCAGACACAATCGGGCTTCAGAGCGAGCAGACGATCCACGTCGCGCGTGGCTTTTACGCCGACATTCTGGACGCCGCAGAGCTCGCCGACGTCCCTGCCCTCTTTGTCGGCGCTCCAGGCGTAGCAACCGACGAGCTCGAGCTCGGGATG
>JANNQH010000607.1:0-7461 GCA_031400655.1 Deltaproteobacteria bacterium
CACTACATGGCCGACGCCTCGACGCGCATCGACGGCGGCCGCGTGCTGGTCCACGAGGCGGCCTGGAATCAGGCCCAGGGCCGCTCCATCGCGCGCTTCGCCCCGATGGCGAAGCTCTTCTGCTGCGAGACCTACCGCGAGACGACGCGGGTCTGTGCCCAGATCTGGGGCGGTGTCGCCTTCACGATCGAGTACGACCAGCAGATGTTCTTCCGCCGCGCGAAGGCCCTCCAGCTCTCCTGGTGGGACACGCCGTACCTCGAAGAGCTGATCGCGCAGGACGTGCTCGACAGCTAGCGGGGTCGGGTTCGACGTGTGGATCGGCCGTGCCAGGCGACGAGCATCTACGTTGCCTGTCGCGCTCGTCGTTTGAGTCTTGATGGCGGGCGCTGGCGCGATTCACGGGCGTCAGCGAGATAGAGCGTACGGCGACGCGGCAAGCCGTCGCGTGCGCGGTCGGCTCCGAAGCCCCTCTCACCCCACCTCCTGACCAGTCATGTCGTCGGCCGCAGGGCGTCCGAGTCGGTCCTGTAGCGCGATCTGCCGGGGCGTACCCCGCGAGCCGTGAATCCGGGGAGGGGCGATCGAGGGGTCGACCGGGCGGCGAAGGTTCCTGCTTCAGAACGCATCGGGATCGAAGTCCCCGCCGACCCACTCACGGTAGTGCGCATGCTCCGGATGCCGCGGGTTTTTCAGTGCCTCGAGCATGTCCGCATAGCCCATGGGTCCCCCGCAGTCCTCGGGCGGGCAGGCCCGCTTCCCTCCGACACAACGCGGTTTCGCCGCGCGCCCATTCGAGGGCATCGGCTTGATCTCTTCCAGCAACACGTCGTGGATCCAGCCATCGCCGAAATCGTAGTGGTAACGCATTGCGCTGCCCGGCTCGGGCAACACTTCGTCGAGCCGGGTCGTCCGATCACTCACGAGATCATCGTCGAACGGATCGAAATCGGCATCGCGCCGTCCGTAACGTCGGCCATCGCATTCGAATTCATGCAGATGGCAGCTCTCCCACCCCATCGCGTCCTGGATCGCCCGGTGGAGACCCTCGAGCGGAATGTCCGAGCGGACTTCGAGCCGCCGCCAGATCGGCGGGCGGATACCCCGGAGCGTGATCTTGAGCTGGTAGAGCGCGCGTTTCTTCCTGGCCGGCCGCTTGCGCACGCCGGAGGGAGCCGCGGCTCGAGATCCGGTTGAAGTCCGGCCTGGCCGGATCGGACTCGGCGCGGGCCGCGCCGCCGAGAGCGACTGCGGGGGCTGGCTCGCGACCAGGATGCGCATCGCTGCCTCGTCCAGGACGGCAGGTCGACCGGGCTGCATCGACACCGTCATGAGCAGCCGACCCACGTGATCGAGGTCGTCGAGCTTCGCGCGCAGCTCGAATCCGGGCTCCGTATCCGATGGACTCGCCCGCTCGAGCACGCGGCGGGCGCGCGGCGAGAGCACATCGACGTCGAGGGCCGCCTGGTAGGCCGCTTGCGACAGGAAGATCGTCGCCTCGGTCTCCGTTTCGATGATCGATGCGAGCTCGTCCTCGTCGAGGTCGCCCGGGTAGAGCACATCGATGTCGCCCGCGCGAGAGTTCGAGAGCGTGCATTGGATCGCCCGATTGCTCGCGCGCAGGTCATCGGCGTTCTTCTCGGCCAGATCCGTCATCACCTGCGCGAAGACCGTCGCGACGAGATGGTCCTGCGCGGTGGCAGGGATCTCCTCGCCGGCCGGTCCGCGCTTGACCAGCAGCGGGCAGCGGCCGTCGGCCGCGCGGCTCCAGCCGTGCTTCTCGACATCCTTGCGGGCTCGCTTCGGGAGATCCTCCCAGCGAACCAGCAGGACGGCGATGGAGGAGACGTCCGATGGCGGCCGCTCAACGCTCGCCCGCGCGAACGCCCGATAGTGCTCGATGTTGGGCAGGATCAGAAGCCCGTACCCGTCCGCCCCGAAGTCCATCATGCACCCGATCGCGCCCTCGACTCCGATCGCAGGCGCATCGAGTCGTAGCGGAGCGCTCTCTGCGAGCAGATCTTCCTGGGCGGCCAGCCCACTCATGGCCTCGAAGAGATCTGCCAGGACATCGGCGTCGACCCCGTGCAGATCGAGATAGCCGCAGCTCTCGTCCTGCCCGAGCTGAGCGGACAGCGAGCGCCCGAGCGCCTCCGCCCGCGGCGTCGGTGCGACCTCCACCGGCACGCCGTCGCCCAGCGCAGCGCGCAGCCCGAGCGTCATCGCCTCGGTCGCCACCCGGACCGCACGCGGTCGACGCGGCGCACCGAAATTCGGCGCCACGAGCGCGCGCGCGAGCGCAGTCGCCGTCGCGAGATCGTCGCCGACGCCGACGAGAGCGTTGCCGACGACGATGCCCATCGGCTGCTCGACCCAGATCACCCAATCGACGGGCCTGAAAGCCCCGTCCTCGAGCGCCAGTCCGGCGGACCCCCGCGCGCCTTCCCACATGTTCATCGATTGCAGGGGCGGGCCGGCGGGCGTCCCGCGTTCCGCCGTCTGGTCGCCCGTCTGCCGTCGTCGATCTCGTCGGCGCCGCCGCTCGTCCCGCTTGCGGCGGTCGCTCGTGCTCCGCTTCCTGGCCATCGCGCTTCCGTCTCCGTCGAGTCGACGGATAATACCGAGTTCGGAAAGCGCGACGAGGCGTCCGCCGTGAGTCGACTGTCCTGTGTGACGGAGAGCCCCGACGAGAGGAGGCAGCGATGGACGGCGTCGCCTGAAGCCGTCGAAACGTCCGTCTGCGCACCTTTCGAGTGGCGTTTCGAGGTGGGTGCGATTCTGCGCCACGTTCCCGACACGACGACAGGAGGAATTCTCCTGAGCTTCGATCTCGTGATCCGTGGTGCGACGGGGATCGACGGAACCGGTCTGCCCGGCTCCGTCGCCGACGTGGGCGTTCGCGGCGCGCGCATCGGTCGACGATATCTTCCCAGCCTCTCACACCAGCCAGTTCTCGCGGGACAGTTTGAGTCGCTCGAAGGCGCGGTCGGCGGTGACCAGGGTGAGGCCGTAGGCCAGCGCGTGCACCGCGATCGCTAGATCAAAATCGCTCATCCTCCGCCCCACCTTCTCGAGCCGAGCCTTCCGCTCTCCGAAGCGGCGGCTGACCTCTTCGCTCCAGGGCAGGCGAATCAGCTCGGCCGCGATTGCGGACCACTGGGCCTCCAATGCGCGGCGGCGCCTGGAAGCAGGCAGGTAGCGGAGGCCAAATTCGATTTCGGCGACCGTCACCTGGGAAATTGCGACGTCCTCGCGCGGCGCACTCGCCACCCGCGCTGCCACATGCGGATCACCGCGCATCAGGGCGGACACCATGTTGGTGTCGAGCAGGTACCTCAAAGCTCGCGCGCTTCGCTACGGGATCGGCGTTCTCGGATGGCCTCCATCATTTCGCCTACAATTTCTTCCAGGTCGGGGCGCGGCGCGCCGATCGCCTTCAGGAAACCCGGAGACCACGAGGAGCGATCCTCGAGCGCCTGCGCGACCGCTGCGATGATGAGCTGACTCCGCGTGACCCCGAGCGCCGCCGCGCGCTCGTCGAGCGCTTCGACGAGATCTTCCGGGAGGCGGATGCTGGTGGTAGTGCGGGCCATCTCCAGAACGTACTACGTTCGTACTGCATCCACCAGCCCGCCGCCTGCGCCAGGTGGGGGCTGGCGGTGGCGTCGGTGTTCGTGCTGCGGGTGAAGATGCGGGAACAGACGCCGACGCTGCCGTACCGCTGCATCGGCTACCCGGTTGTGCCCGCCGTGTACGTGCTCATCATGGGGCTGGTGGTGGTGAACATGATCACCGGGAAGCAGCAGACGGAGGCGATCATCGCCCTCACCTACATTGGCCTCGACCCACTTGAATGCCTGAAGAGCCAAAACTTGATACTTGCCGGGGGTATGGAAAAGTTCGCTCTTTCTTCCTATTCCCGGTCGCGACTTGTGTTAGTCCTCGGCGGGTGCCTCGGTGGGGTGTAGGAAGATTAAGCTGCCCTTTCCTCTACCGCCCGTAAGACCATTTAGGTCAACCTGCCGTCGGCGGGGCGATTTCAAGCTTTCCCGGCATCCTGCATCCTACCAAACCATTCTCGCCCTCAGGGAAGTCGCTCCGCGGGACAAAGATCCCCATTGCGGCGCCCCCCGACCATTAGATTGCGTCGTCTGAAGTTGGGCCTTCGCATGGCGACTGGTCGAAGTCGACTCCTGGATCCCCATCGGCTTCCACCGGCTCCGGATTGCAGTCGCCGCGGCCGATCGATTGCTCGAGGTCGAGATCACGTGCCGGTGCAAGCGGCGGAGCCCGAGACGAAAGCGCCAGACATTCGAGGATCCGCCGCGCCACGCTTGGATCCGTGATGGCGGCGATCAGCCGCATCCTTTCGCCACAGGCCGGGCAGCGAAGCGCATCGACCTCGAATACCCGCTTCAGCAGATCGGCCCACGCGATGCGACGAGCGAGCGATTCGCTCCGTTCGGCCAGGAGGTCGGAAGCACCGCGAACGAGCGTCTCGCCATCCCCTCGCCCATCAGCGGCTCCGGTCGACCCGCCATCCGATTCCGGCGAGAAGGCGATGGAGCGCGCGGTCTGCGTCGGCCGTGCCCCTGCCCCCGCCGGCACCACCCGGTCCCGCCCGCTCGCACAGGGCGCAAGCACCCCGTGGTATCGCACTTGATGCGCCCGGGGCGGGGGGATCAGCGGGGCCAACCGCTCGAGCAGCTCCCTTCGCTCCATCACGACATGGGTCGTCCCGTCTCGCCAAGGCTTCTTGAGGCGATAGGCGAGCCGACCGTCGACCATCGCTTCGAGCCGACCCAGCGCGAGAGGCGGGCGGGCGACATAACGGCAGAGCCGCTCGAGTCGCTGTCGATCTCGGGCCGGAACAGCGACATCGGCGTGCAGGCTCATGCCGCCGGGACGAACGCAACGTGGAGGCGCCACGGCTCTGGCTTCGACCCCCGCCTCGTCCTCTTCGACCGGCTCCACCCGATCCCCGAGCCTCCGCCAGGGCTCGCCCGCCTCCAGACCCGTCGCAATCCGTGAACGGATCGACGCCGCACCGAGCATCGCCATGAGCGGATCGTCGCCTGCGAGCGGATCGTCCCCCTCATCGACCCCGCGCCCTGCGAGAAGACGCAGGATTCGCCGCGCTGTCCCCGCCAGCACGCGTGCCACATCTGCTGTCTCCGGGGCTGTCCGATGGGCCGACGTAGACGCCGTCGAGCACGAGGGTGTGGAAGTGGGGCGTCAGGTTCAGGGCCGACCCGAAGCGTTGGATGAACGTGACCGAGCCGCACTGCCCCTTGCGAATGCCGAAGAGCTTTCGTGCTCGGCGCCGATTGTCTGCGAAGACGGATCGCAGGAAGGCGCGCAAGACCTCGCTCGTGAGCCGCGCGTTCCAGGCGCAGCGGTATCGAAGCGGATAGGGCAGCGTGAGCACCCACTGTCGGATCGGGACCTCGGGTAGCACCCGGTCGACGAGGAGGGCCGCGGTGTCGGCCATGCGGCGACCGCCACAGGAAGGACAGAATCCGCGGGCTTTACACGCGAAGGCCACGAGCCGGTCGTGGCCACAGGCGTCGCAGCGGACGCGGATGAATCCATGGGCCAGCACGCCGCATTCGAGATAGGCGCGGACTTCGCGTTCCACGAAGCGGGCGACCGGGGCGCCCTGCGATCTCGCACGGGCGAGGGTGCGCGGAGAAACGAGGAAAGGCACTCCTCTCGCAGCGGGTCGGAGAGCACAACCCCTCTGATGTCGTCGAAGTGTTGGATAAGGGAGCTCGTGGAGCTGATCCAGTTCGGCGACGAGACGAGCTCGATGGTCGTCAGGCTCCGCGCTTGCTCTCGATCGCCCCCGTCCGAATTCCTTCCTCCCACTCGGCCTCCGTGAGCCCCGCGACCTCCCGCAACACCGCTTCGTTGTCGTGGCCGATCGACGAGCCCGAATGCGTCGTACGTCCCGGCGTCGCCGTCAATCCGAGCGGGATGCCCGAGGCCGAGACCTCGCCGCGCTTGAAATGCGGGATCGTCTCGAAGAACTTCCGCGCGGCGAGCTGCGGATCGCGGCGGTACATATCCTCCGTGCTCTGGACGACCCCGGCGGCGATCCCCGCACGCTGGCAGCGCTCCATCACGGCGTAGTCATCCTGCTCGCGGGTCCAGTCCGCGATCCGCGCCTCGAGCTCCGCCACGTTCGAGACGCGAGAGGCCATCGTCGCGAAGCGCGGATCTTCTGCCCAGGCCGGATCGCCGAGCAACCGGCATAGCCTCCGCCAATCCGCCTCGTCCTCGACGCCGATCACGCACCAGCGATCGTCGCCACGACACGGGAAGCAGCCGTAGGGTGCGCGATCCCACTCGCCATTGCCGAGCCGCGGCGGCTCCCGGCCTGTCGCCGCGCTCTCGAGCAGCAGCGGCCCGATCGCCGCGACCGTCGTCTCGAACTGCGACATGTGGATCACCTGCCCGCGCCCGCCCCGCTCGCGCTCCCGAAGCCCCGCCATCAGCACGACCAGGCCGTGCAGCGCCGAGAGCGGATCCGGATAGGCGAAATGCGAGATCGTGCACTCGCGCTGGGCGAACCCCGAAAAGCTGCAGAGCCCCGAGAGCGCCTCGATGTTGGGGCCCCAGGTGACATAACGCGCGAAGGGTCCCGATTCGCCGTAGCCGTTCGACTCGAGCATCACGAGGCGCGGATTGCGGGCGGCGAGCGCCTCGTAGCCCACACCGAGCTTCGCGAGTACGCCGGTCGAGTAGTTCGCGATCACGGCATCGCTCCGATCGACGATCCGCCGCGCGAGCTCGGCGCCCTCGGGCTTGCGCAGGTCGAGGGCGACGAAGCGCTTGCCGGCGCTCCAGTCGGTGAACCAGGGGGAGCACTCGGGCTGGGTTCCCTGCTCGGGATGGCGTGGCGGCACGAAGAGGCGGGGCACGTCGGGATGGGCGTGGGACTCGATCTTGATCACGTCGGCGCCCGCCCAGGCGAGGATCCGGCCGATCCAGGGTGCGGCGAGGCCGGTGCCGAACTCGACGACGCGCAGGCCCGCGAGCGGGAGCGGCGAGTCGCTCGGGGAGCCCGTCGTCGAGCCGTCGTCGCCGGCGAAGCGCGGCCGCGAGATCGCCTTCGACACCGGGCGCGAGAGCTCGTCCAGGACCTCGCGGCGATGCGCATCGGCCTTTGGCGCGGGCCGCGCGAGGCGCCAGGGGGTGCGCGAGAGGCGATAGGGCGCCCCGGGCGAGCGCAGGCGACGGCCGTCCTCGAGCTCGAGCTCCTGGAAGAACGCGCGGGCAGCGAGGTGTTCGTCGGCGAGGATGCGGCTTGCGGTGTTGACGGGGGTGAAGGCGATGTGGCGGCGCTGGCCTTCGTGGTAGGCCTCGGCGACGCTGAGCTGTGCCGTCATGTCGCCGATGAAGACGTCGAGGAGCTCGCGGTAGGGAAGGCGATTCGACGAGGGACCGCGAAAATCCGGC
>JANNQH010000608.1:0-10028 GCA_031400655.1 Deltaproteobacteria bacterium
GAGGCGGGGTATGTGACGGGGACGACGCTCTGTGTGAATGGAGGCGTGTCGTTCTAGCGGTTGGATTTTCTGTTGTTGAGCTTTGCAGCCGGCGTCCGATGACTGGGCGCCTACTCTGGAGGTGGACAGGATGGGCTCATCGATTCGGCGTTCGATCACGATGCTGCTGGGAGCGGGTTGCCTCTCGATCCTGGCCGGGGCTGTCCCGGCTGGGGACTCGGCATCGCAGGTCGGGACCTGGATCCACAACAAAAAGGAATCGATCAACATGCCCGACCCCGGTGCCTCGGAGACGGTCGAGATCCGGCGCTACGACTCGCTGCTCGACTACACCTGGACGGGCGTCAGCACGAGCGGCGAAAAGTCGACCTTCTCGTATTCGATGGCCGCAGACGGAAAGCTGCGCACGCTTCCGGGCTCCGAAGGACTGCGCGGCTCGATGACTCGCACGCCGTCCGGGGTGATCGAGGCGAAACTCTTGTTCCCCGACGGCTCGTCGGAGGAGAAATACTGCATCCTGACGACCCCGACGCGGCTCACCTGCTTCGCCACCTTCGTCGACAGCGCCGGCAAGAGCTCCCTTTTCAAGCAGATCTTCGACAAGCGCTGAGTCGGAAAA
Organism: Deltaproteobacteria bacterium; assembly: GCA_031400655.1. Classification (GTDB taxonomy): domain Bacteria; phylum Myxococcota_A; class UBA9160; order UBA9160; family UBA4427; genus UBA4427. The sequence continues at coordinate 620 of JANNQH010000608.1, forward strand.
TCGACGTGAGCTCGGGTCGCCGTCGGGGGGTGAAGAAAGTGAGACTGATTCGGCCTGCGCTGATCGTCGGAATCGCTGGTGCGGCGTTGTTGATCGGTGCGTCTGGGTGTGCGCATGACGAGAAGCCTTCGCGGGACAGGGTCGAGGGCCGCTGGAACGACGTCGACCTCCTCGCCTGGGTTTCGGAAATCGGCGGTGAAGAGAGTCGCTTCGACCAGCTCGCGAGCGTCGAGCGATTCGAAAACCTGCAGCGCTCGATCGAGGAGGTGAAGCAGATGGTGCTTCACGACGCTCTCACCGAGCAGGAAGCGCTCGAGGGACTGCGCATGATCCTGAAGCACCTCGCCGTCTCGACGCAGGACTCTCTGAACACCGATTTCCGGAACCCGCTGTTCGAGAAGGGCGATCCCCGCAACCGGGACATCGGGGCCTACAACCCGGATGCGGAATACGACCAGGCCCAGATCGACGGGAGGTACGACTACAAGCTGTCGGGCCAGCTCGGAACGGTCCCCTACGTGAGCATCACAGTGAACGGCAGTGGTGGGCAAAAACAGAGCCGCGTCGTCGCCTACCTGGATGACGCGTCCATCCGCGAGCATGCGGGTTCCGACGGTCGCTTCACGCTATGGCTGACGAAGAAAGAGCCCAGCGAGGCCGGGGCGTGGATTGCCCTGCCGGACGATGCGAACGGCGTCGTGATCCGGCAGTACGTTGCGAATCGGGAGCGCGATCGGCTCGCGCATTTCGCGATCGAGGCGGTCGGCGAGCCGCTGCCCGACGTCGAGCGCATCTCCGACGAGGAGCTGTCCGTGCGGCTGGCGAGGACGTCCGCCTATCTGCTCGTCAGCTCGACCTGGCACCGGACCCTGCTCACGCAGACGCGCGAGCGGCCCAACGAGTTCGTCTCGAGTACGGGCGCGGCGATCGGCGCGAGCGCCGCCAACCGGGAGAACTACTACCAGATGGCCTACTACGAGCTCGGCCCGGATGAGGCGCTGCTGATCGATTTTTCGCCGCCCCGAACCGTGTTCTGGAATCTCACGTCGGCCACGATCTGGCACGAGTCCCAGCGCTATCTCACCGACCCGGTGAGCCTGACCTCGGACGAGGTCGAGAAGCGCGCGGACGGCGATGTGCGGTTCGTGGTCGCGAGGCGTGATCCGGGCTATCCGAACTGGATAAAGACGTTCGGCCACGAGCGCGGCTTCCTGATCCTCCGGATGGTCGGCGTGAAAGAACATCCGCTCCCCGTCGTCCGGCGCGTGCCGGTGAGCGAGCTGCCGAAGCTCATGTGACCCTTTGGACCGCCATTTGTCGGCCGTCGCGCATGGCGGCCAGATCCTCGCGGATCGTGCGCGCGGCCAATAGCGAGTGGGCGACGGCCCAGAGCGACGTCGCACCCGTGACGAGCAGGGAATAGCGGACGGCCTCCGCCCCGAATTGCAAGGCCAGCGCGTCGTTCAGGGCTCCAACCACGAGTGGGGCGATGCCGAGTCCGATCAGGTTCATCGTGAGCAGCACGAGGGCGGCGGCCTGGGCTCGCATGCGAACGCGCGCCAACCCCTGGACGACCGAATACGATGGCCCCACGAAGAAGAGCGAGAAGACCATCGCGGGGCCATAGCCCGCGAGCGCCCCGACCTGTGTGGGTGCGAACAAAAAGACGGCGAGCAGGGGCACCGCGAGGACACCGCCGAGCGCCGGAATCCAGACCAGCACGCGCGCGTCGCGCTGGCCGAAGCGATCGGCGAGGGCTCCCCCGAGAAAGGTCCCGAGTCCGCCGCCGATTCCCTGGACGAGTCCCATCCAGAGGCCCGTCTCCGCGAGGGACATGCCATGCACCCGGATCAGGAACGTGGCACCCCAGATCGTGAAGCCGTAGGCGGCGAAAACGTAGAACGCCGAGGCGAGACTGACGTGCACCATCGTCTTTCTCGAGTACATGAACGAAACGACTTCCCGAAAGCTCGGGACCTTGCCATCGTCGCTTTCTCCAGCTCCTCCGTCGGAAAGACCGCGCACGGGCTCGCGGAGCGTGAGCCGCGCGAGCACAGCCGCGGCGAGTCCGGGGAGACCGACGACCATGAAGGCCATTCGCCAGCCGAACGTCTCGCCGATCCAGCCTCCGGCGATGAAGCCGATCATGACGCCGACGTTGCCGCCCATGTTGAAGATTGCGAGGGCGGTGGCGCGGCGATTGGCCGGGAAATAGTCGGCGATCAGCGAGTGAGCCGCCGGGTTCAGCGCCGCCTCGCCAATGCCCACCCCGACGCGTGCGGCCGCCAGCTGGCTGAAATTCCGCGCCAGACCGCAGAACGCGGTCATCGCGCTCCACACGATCACACCGCATACGATGACGTCACGGCGCGTGCCGCGATCCGCAAAGCGGGCGATGGGGACGCCGGCGGTCGTATAGAAGAGGGCGAAAGCGAGACCCGTCAGGAATCCCATTGCCGTATCCGAGACGCCCAGATCCTGCTTGATCGGCTCGAGTAACACGGCCAACACCTGACGGTCGACATAGTTGATCACGTAGAGGAGCACGAGCAGGCCGAGCGCGTAGTGCGCATAGCGGCGCTGGCTGCTTCGGTCGTCGCTGGGAAGGGTGTGCTCGATGCGAGCTCCGTGCATGTGCCGGTAGACGTCCGGGCCTGGTCGAGCGCCCTACTCGAGTGCCAGCGCGATTCCGCGTCGCAGGCGCTCGGACTCCTCGTTCGCGAGCGGCAGCGTGGGCTGCGGGAGACCCCAGGGCGTGTCCGTGCCGTGCCGGTCGCTCGGCGCTCCGCGCGGAACGAGGTGGACATGGATATGCGGCGCAGCGTTGCCGAGCACGGCGTAATTGATTCGCGGAGCTCCGGTGGCCTTGCGGATGGCCAGGCCCGCCCGCTGGACATCGAGCATCAGCCGCGTCAGCTGCGCTGGGGTTAGCTCCTCGAGCCGCTCGGCATGTTCGTGCACGGCGAGCACGCAGCGTCCCGGGAATTCACGGTCGCTGTAGTGGGCCAGCGCGCCGGACGGAAGATTCGCGATGACCTCGCCGACCTGGAATCCGCAGACTGCGCAGCGGTAGTGATCCTGCCGTTCCATCGCGCGATCTCCTCTACGTCCCGCAGAAGGTCCGGTAAGGGGCGGCGTTCGCCGGGGCCGGCTTTGCGTAGGCCTCGAGGCCGGCGCGTTCCTCGTAGGGGCGGGTGATGGCTTCGAGGAGCTCGTGGAGCGGTGCCAGGTCGCCGCCGGTTGCCGCCGAGAGCGCGTTCTCGACGAGGTGGTTCCTCGGGATGTAGATCGGGTTCACCCGGTCCATCGCGTCGGCGACGGCACGACGTTCGTTTGCGGTCGCCGGAACGAGCTTGTGCCAGGCGGGTGCCCACGCGTCGAACGCGCTCGGATCGGCGAACAGCGAACGCACGGGTCCGGTGTCGCCGCGCAGCGTGTCCGAGAGGCGCCGGAAGAAGAGCGTGTGGTCGACCTGCTGCTGCTCCAGCAGGGCCGGGACGCCGGCCCCGATCGCAGCGGCATCGACGCGGTCGACGATGTCCGAGGCGAGCCCGAGCTTGGCGCTCATGAAAAGCCGCCAGGCCGAGAGATAGCGCTCTTCGAAGCCCTGGAGCGCCTCGCTGGCGACCGCCACGGCGCGCTCTTCGTCCTCGTCGATCAATGGCAGGAGCGCTTCCGCGAGTCGCGCCAGGTTCCATTGCAGGATGCGCGGCTGGTTGCCGTACGCATAGCGCCCGCGCTGATCGATCGAGCTGAAGACGGTCGCAGGGTCGTGGCGATCCATGAACGCGCACGGACCGTAGTCGATCGTCTCGCCAGAGATCGTCGTGTTGTCGGTGTTCATCACGCCGTGGATGAAGCCGACGTGCATCCACTGCGCCACCAACACAGCCTGCGCCGAAGCCACCTCTCGAAAAAAGTCGAGGTAGGGGCGCTCGGCCGTAGCCAGCTCGGGGTAATGACGCGCGATCGCGTGGTCGGCGAGCCGGCGGAGCAGATCGAGATCCCCCGTGGCCGCGGCGTATTCGAAGCTGCCGACACGCAGATGGCTCGCGGCGACGCGGACGAGCACGGCCCCCGGAAGCGGCGTCTCCCGAGCGATCTGCTCACCGGTCGCGACGACGGCGAGCGCCCGCGTGGTGGGGATCCCGAGCGCGTGCATCGCCTCGCTGATCACGTACTCGCGCAGCATCGGGCCGATGGCCGCTTTGCCGTCTCCGCCGCGGGCGAAGGGGGTGCGGCCCGAGCCTTTCAGGTGGACGTCGCGGCGGCGGCCGTCGCCACCGACGAGCTCGCCGAGCAGGAGCGCCCGACCATCTCCGAGGCGCGGGGAGTAGCTGCCGAACTGGTGTCCTGCATAGGCCATCGCGATCGGCGACGAGCCCTCGGCGATCCGATTGCCCACGAGCAGCGCGACGCCGTCTGGAGACGCCAACGCCTCGCAGAAGAGGCCGAGCTCCTTCGCGAGCGGCGCGTTCAGGATCAGCAGCGCCGGCGCGGGGACCGGCGCGGCGCGCCAGGGCTCGTAGAGGCCGTGGAGCTCCCGGGCGTAGCGGTCGTCGAAGCGGAAGAGCGGAGCCGCGCTGCGCATGGGCCGACGCTAACGACTGTCCCACCCGCGCGCCCGTCCGCTCCAACGTGGATTCGCACGGCGCCGCTGGGGAGTGGGCGGGTCCGCGTGGTAGGTTGGCGGCGCCCGGCTTCACGGGCTTGGGGGGCTCATGCTGAGATTCGGACCGACCTGCGGAATGCTATCGACCCTCGTGCTTCTTTATTTTCCTTCGATCTCTCTCGCGGACGACGGCGTGCTCGAGATCAGCCAGACCTGCGCGGTCGTGACCGGCTGCTTTGCGGGAGACACGGCCGGCTTCCCCGTCACGATCGCCGCGGCCGGCAGCTACCGCCTGACCAGCAATCTCGTGCTGCCCAGCTACGACACGGACGGGATCCGGATCAGTACCTCCGATGTCGGCATCGACCTCAATCGCTTCGCCATCATCACGGCGGCCTGTCTCGATCAAAACTCCATCTGTCGGCCCAATTCCGGATCCGGCACGGGAATCGAGACGACCTCGACGAATAGCCGCGGCATCTCGGTCCGAAACGGCAACGTCACGGGCATGGGCGACGTCGGAGTTTCGCTCGGGGAGCAGGCGGAGGTCAGTGAGCTCCTCGTGCGTTGGAGCGGCGATGCCGGGATCGTGGTCGATCTCGGGTCGGCCGTCTCGAAGACCCTCAGCTACGCGAATGGGGGAGACGGAATCGTCGCCGATTCCGGCTCGAGCGTGTCGGACAGCACGATCTACAACAACGCCGGCGATGGCATCGATGCGGGCAGCGGCTGCTCGATCCAACGCAATACCGTGCGGTCCAACACCGGCGTGGCGCTGCGGCTCGATCTCCAATCCGCCTTTCGCGAGAATACGCTCACCGGCAACGGCGGTGGTTGTGTCATCGGCGGAGTGAATCTCGGGGACAACTCCTGCAACGGATCCTCGAACTGAGCCGAACGTCTCCGCGCCGATCTCGTGCGGACCGGGGCAGGGGCCGGCCTCGTCTGATACGGTCCTGTGATGCGCGAAACGGATACGCCTTCAGCGATTGCCAACGACGGACGGGTCGGGTCCCTCGACCCCGGGCCGAGCTGGTCCGCGCAGGCGGGCGACCAGGCCCTGCGCGTGGTCGTCTTGCTGGCGGGCCTCGGGCTGCTCGTCGGATTCTTCCTGCCCTGGCTCCGACTGGGTGATTTCGCCGAGATGAGTGGGCTCTCGCTGATGGTGAGCTCGGGCTCGGCGGTGGACGCGCTCGCGGGACCGGCGAGCGGGCTGCTGATCATGATTCCGGCGTGTGGGGCGGGATTGATTGCCTGCAGCGCCTTCGGTCCGAGGGCGTCCGTGATCGCCGCGCTCATCGCGGGCATCGCGATCCTGGGTTTTGGGCTGGTCACGCTCGCGCGCGTGTTCCTCCAAACCATGGGATCGGGGATGTGGATCGTCGCCGGCTCCGCGCTGCTGGCCGTGGGCGCTGGAATCGCTGGGATCGCCGGGCGCAGATCCGCGGATTGACCGGGTCGCGCGTGTGAATCCTGGCGCGCGGATGTCCGCCGGCGGAGGTCAGGCGGTCTTGCTGGTCGCTTCGCGTTCGAGGAGCATGACGCCGATGCTGCGGATCCATCGAGCGCGCCTCGCAATCGGGCTCTCAGCCGCGTTGCTCTGCGGCGCTCCGTGTCTGGCCCAGACGCTTCCGGGGCTCGCAAGACCCTCGCTCGAGGCGCCCAGCGAGCCGACATCCCCGCAGCCTGCGGTCGACGAGATCCTCGAGATCTCCGACGTCTATTCAAACGCGCTGGTGCTTCAGGGCCGATTGCGGGCCATCCGCTCGGAGGCCCGGCCCCGTGGTCAGGTAGTCCGGATCGAGGGAGAGCTGACGGCACTTCGCGAGCGTCTCGCTCGGGATCGCACGAGCCGCGCGATCGTAGTCGGCCCCGAAAGCACTTCCGGCCAGCTCGAGTTCCTCGAGCAGATCTGGCGCGCACGGCTCTCGACGACCCGGGGTTGGGACGGCCTGCTGCGGCGGCGCGGTCAGGAGCTCCAGAAGCTGGTGGTCGAGCTGCGCTCGGCGACGAAGTTGTGGACGCACACGCGAGATGCCGGGCGCGACGAGGCCCTCTCCTCTGTCCAGGTCGATCGCATCAAGGCGACGCTCGCTGCGATTGCCGAGACCAAGTCCGCGGTCGTCGCCCGGCGCGACCATGTCTGGCGGCTCGCCGACCAGAATCTCGAGATCCAGCTCAGCGCCCGCGAGAAGCTGGACGAGATCGAGGAGATCCGCACAGCGCAGTGGCGCGGTCTCACCGCGTCGAACGCCGCGCCGTTGTGGACCGCTCTCGCGGAGACCGTTCGCCAGGGTGGATTGCTCGCCGAGGCCCGCGCGACGTTCGGAGGCCATGGTTCGAAGATTCGCATGGCGATCGAGTTCTACGCGTCGCGTCTGTATTGGCATGCGGCGATCCTGGTGGGCCTCGTGGCCGTTTTCGCGTGGATTCGACGGCGCTCGCGGCGATGGGATCAGACGGACCCTGCGCTTGCGGCGCCCCTCCGGATCTTCGCGCATCCGATCGCGTCGGCGACGGTGATTGCGCTGCTGCTGAGCTGGGCTCTGTACCCGCTGGCCCCGTCGTCGTTATTCGCCCTGGCTGGCCTGCTGGCGATGACCTCCACCGTGGTGATCCTTCCGGAGCTGCTGCCGCTCGGGCTGCGCACGTATTCCTATTGTCTCGGTGGCCTGTACTTCGCGACCCACCTCGTGACGCTGGCGAGACCGAACGGCGCCTTCGATCGGGTTCTCGTGTTGACGATCGCGGTCGGGGCCGCGGCTGTTCTCGGACGCCTGGCGTTCCTCGCGCAGAGCGGACGATTCGCAGCGCTTCGGGGCGGATGGGGGCGCGCCGTCTCGGTCGTCTTTGGCCTGGCCACGTTCGGGATGGGGGTGGCGATCGTCGCGAGCGTCATGGGCAAGTCCCACCTGGGGGCCTACCTGACGGTCGCAACCCTCCGCAGCGCGTTCGTCGCGGTCTTCCTGTTCGTGGGCAGCCTGGTGTCCTCCGGCCTCTGGATCGTCGCGTTGCGCTCGCAGGCGGCGCGGCAGCTGCGCGTCGTGCAGTTCCACGGCGAGCGTCTCCGGGTTCTGGGCCTCCGATATACCCGTGTCGTTCTGGTGTTGCTCTGGCTCTCCGCCACGCTGCGACTGTTCGAGCTCGGTGAGCCTTTGCGGGAGGGGCTGTCGCGCGCGATGTCGGCGTCGCTCGAGATCCGCAATCTCCGGCTGTCGCTCGGGATGGTGGTGTCGTTCGTCGGTGTGCTCTGGGCCGCTTCGCTGCTGTCGCGCTTCATCCGATTTTTTCTCGACGAGGACATCTTGCCCCGGTTGCCGCTGGCCCGAGGTGTGCCGCGGGCCATCTCCCTGAGCCTGCACTATCTGCTCGTGCTATTCGGATTCCTGGCGGCGCTGGCGGCGGCGGGTTTCGAATTCTCCCAGTTCACGATCCTCGGCGGCGCGTTCGGCATCGGCCTGGCCTTCGGCATGCAGAACATCGTGAACAATTTCGTGTCTGGGCTGATCCTGCTCTACGAGCGACCTATCCACGTCGGGGATTCGATCGAGCTGGGGACGACGGTGGGCAACGTCGAGCGGATCGGCGTTCGCTCGAGCACCGTGCGCACCTGGGACGGCGCCGAGGTCATCGTGCCGAACGCCGACCTGATCGCGAAGGAAGTCACCAACTGGACGCTCTCCGACCGCCGACGCCGTATCCACATCCGGGTCGGCGTGGCCTACGACAGCGATCCGACCACCGTTCTGCGCCTGCTCGAGGAGGTTGGTGCGCAAAATCAGGAGATCCTCCGCAGTCCGCCGCCGTCCGCGCTCTTCATCGGATTCGGGGAGAGCTCGCTCGACTTCGTGTTGCGGCTCTGGACCGACTACTACGAGGAAGGCCTGCGCATCCAGAGCGATCTCCACATAGCGGTTGCGGGTGCGCTTGCGGAGGCCGGCATCACGCTCCCGTTCCCGCAGCGCGAAGTCCACATTCGCTCCGTCGATCCAGTTTCTGCCGCCAGCGCCGCGGCGCCCGAAAAGAGTGGCTGATGGGCAACGAGTCGTTGGGCGATATCCGAGCCCTGTCGCCCGAGGAGCACTGGGCGCATTTCGCGCGCGCCTGGGTCGCCCTGAAGACCTACACCTATCTCGGTAAACGCACGCCGTCCATGGACGCCGGGGTCGACCGCGAGACGATGCCGCTGCGCCACGACATGCGGAACTCGACCGGGGGCATCATGGCGGCGCCGCTCTGTCTCGCGGCGCCCGAGCCGTTCTGGCTCGACGACGAGTGCGTCCCGGCTCCCGTCACGATGAGCTACGACATCCTCGATCCGGCCCGCGACGTGAAGCGCGTCGAGGTCCTGCGCGAGGTGATTTCGATCGGCCGGCAGATGGGCTTCAGCCGTTCGCGGATCGTCGACGCCGACGATCACAATCGCGTGATCGCGCTCTCGTCGGGGAGCGGCGTGAGCCTTGGGGACGTACCGCCGGGCTTCAAGCCGGTCGATAATCCCGTGACCGAGCTCGAGGATTCGCCGGATCTGCCTTCCCTGTGCCAGGTCTTCGGGATCGAGCCCGCGCCCGGCGGCCAGCGCAGAATCGAGAAGGTCACGCCGGCGATCGCGTCGCCGCATGCCGCGCTGCACCTCGGCGCCATCAATATCGCCCTCGAGGCCGCCGCGATGGACGCCCTCGAGCGCGCGACCGGGACGCGCGACTACCAGGTCGAACAGTGGAGCGTGATGATGGTGAAGCCCGGCTACACGGGGCCGTTCTACGCGCGGGCGAACGTGATCGGCGCCACGGGAAT
>JANNQH010000609.1:0-10931 GCA_031400655.1 Deltaproteobacteria bacterium
TCCGGCGGCGGCGCCGATGCGGGCGTGACCCTCGTCCTGATCCACCGCGAATCGCCCGACCTGCATGCCCGCCAGCAGGTGCCCCTCACCCCGGATGGGCGCTTCCGATTCGAGCCCATCTCCCTCGACGTCGCAGGTCACGAGTTCAGCCGGTCCTACCGGATCTACCTTCACCTCCATTCCGGCGAGTCCGACCGCGTGATCTGGCGCGCCCAGCTCTCGCGCCGCGAAATTGCGGGGCCGATCCAGCTCGCGTGCACGCTCGACCGCCCGATCGCGCTCGGGGAGCCGTGCCGCGTCGCGGATCCGCTCGCACAACCCTGGCTCCTCGCCGACGGCGAACGTCATTTCCGGCGCCTGTGCGCGAGCTGTCACGGGTCCGACGGGCGGGGGGGCGAAGTGCCGCGAGGAGCCGCCTCGTCGTCGGGGATACACGCCCGCGCACCGGACCTGACCGATCTCGCGGCCCGCCACGCGGGACGCTTCGAGCGCGATGAGGTCGCCGCCTGGATCGAAGGTCGCCAGATCCCGCCCAGCCATTCGCGAGGCTCGATGCCCGTCTGGGGCGAGCGCTTGAGCAACGAGTTCGAGCGTTATGCGGAAGGCGACGAGCTGCTGGGCGCGACCCTCGATCCGCTGGTCGCCTTTCTCGAGGGCCTGCAGCGAATCGATTGACCGGGTGCGCGCGCTATTCGATCTCGCGCGTCTTCCCCGGCATCTCGTTCGGAATCAGCATCGCGAGCGGGAAGAACACAAGGAAGAGGACGGCCATGAAGGCGAAAGCATCGTAGAACGCCTCCATCATGGCCTGCGAAGCGATCAAGCCTTCGAGCACGTGTCGCGCGGCGACCTCCGCAGCCTGCGGATCGAGACCGCGGTCCATCATTCGATCGACCAGTTGCTCGACGGCGGCCGCCGAGCCGGAATCGACGGGCGAGAGATGGCGGGCGAGCTCGACCGCGTGATAGTCGCTGCGGCGGTCGAGGATCGCGGCGAGGGTCGCGATACCGAAGCTGCCGCCGAGCTGGCGGAACAGGTTGAAGAGTCCCGCGCCCTTCGCGACCTCCGTCGCGGGGAGCGAGCGGAGCGTCGCCGCCGAGAGGGGCACGAAGAGCAGGCCGCTCGCCGCCCCCCGCAGCGCCTGGGCGACGAGGACTTCGTTCCAGCCCGATTCGAGGGTGAGACGACTCATGAAGCCGAGGGTGACGAGCATGAGGACCATGCCGACGATGAAAGGCTTGCGGGGGCCGATGTGCCAGATCAGATTGCCGAGAAAGCCCATCACGATCGCGGTCGTGATGCTCGAGGGCAGCGACGACAGGCCCGACTGCCAGGCCGTCCAGCCGAGCAGCGACTGGGTGTACACCGGGAAGAGAAAGATGACGCCGTAGAGCGTCAGGCCGCCCAGCGCCGTGAAGATGCAGCCGACGGAGAAATCGCGGTGACCGAGCACGCGGAAATCGACGATCGGATCGTCGGTGGTGAGCTCGCGGTAGACGAGCCCGACGATCCCCATGAACGCGGCGAGCGCAAGCAGCACGATCTCGCCGCTGTCGAACCAGTCCTTCTTGTTGCCGCGCTCGAGCATCGTCTGGAGGCTCCCGATACCGACGACGAGCAGCGCGATCCCGGGCCAGTCGACCTTGCCGGCTGGATTGCGGACCTGGTGCGGCGGATCTTCGAGGTTGGCCGCGCATAACGTGGCGGCGAGGAGGCCCAGCGGGACGTTGATCAGGAAGCACCAGTGCCAGGAGTAGTTGTCGGTGAGCCAGCCGCCGAGCGTCGGTCCGAGGGCCGGGCCGATCATCGCGCCGACACCGAAGATGGCCTGTCCGACACCCTGCTTCGAGGGCGGGAAGGACTCGACGAGGATCGCATGGGCGGTCGCCATCAGGGCGCCTCCGCCGAGCCCCTGGACGATCCGCCAGAAGATCAGAGCGTTGACGGTCTGGGACGCGCCACACATGGCCGAGGCGGCGGTGAAGATCAGGATCGAGGTCACGAAATAACGCTTGCGGCCGAAGCGGTTGGACATCCAGCCCGTGAGCGGCAGGACGATCACGATCGCCACGATGTAGGACGTAATGACCCAGTCGATCTCGTCGAGCGTCGCCCCGAGATTGCCCATCATGGTGGGCACGGCGACGTTGATGATGCTGGTGTCGATGATCTCGAGCAGCACCGCGAGCATCACCGAGAAGACGATCACGAGCCGCGCGAAGTCGAGCCGGTAATCCGCCTCCGAGGTCAGCGAATATTGCGCGGGCGTCGTGGACGCGCGGGGGCGCGGCGTATCGGCGGTACCCGTCTCCGGCTCGCGACCGATTCCATCGCCCGCCCCTTCACCGGACATCGACAGACACGACGGCCGAGAGGCCGACCGCGAGCTCTGGCACTGCCTTTCCATCGGCAATAGGCCGCCGCCCGTCGTCGTCCTCGACCTCGTCGATGGCGATCCGCACGGGCACGCGTTGCACCACCTTCGTGAAGTTCCCGACCGCGGGCTCCGGCGGAATCAGCGCGTACTTGGCGCCACTGGCCGGCGAGAAGGACTCGACGTGGCCGTAGAAGACGAACTCTTCGAAGGCGTCGATCTCGATCGTCGCGGGGCTGCCCGGCCGCATGTGCCCGAGCTGGGTCTCCTTGAAGTTCGCCTCGATCCAGCGCGGCTCGATGCGCGTGAGCGCGACCAGCGATTCGCCGACCTTCACGATATCGCCGGGCTCGACGTTCTTGCGGCCGACGACCGCGTCGAAAGGCGCCACCAATACCGCCCGCTCGAGCGAGCGCCGCGCCTCCCGCAGCTCCGCCTCGGCTTGCCGCACCGGCGCCTCGCTGCCGAGCAACCCGCGCTCCGCCTCGGCCCGCAGCGTCAAGGCCTTCACGCTCGCCTCGGCCGCATCATGGGCCGCACGCGCCGCATCGAGCTGCTGGTCGCTCTTCGCACCCCGATCCGCGAGGGTTTGCGCCCGCTCGAGCTCGCGCCCGGTCCGCCAGCTCTCGACGGTCGCTGCTTTGCCCTCCGCGTCCGCCGACGCCGCCGACGCCTCGGCCGAGATCATCCGATTGCGGGCCGCCGCGAGGTTCGCCTCGGCACGGGCGACCTGGATCTCCCACTCCTCCGGATCGAGTCGGACGAGCACGTCGCCCTGCTTGACCCGCTGATTCTCACCCACGAGCACTTCGACGACGCGGCCCTGGATCTCGGACGCGAGATACACGAGGGTCCCCTCGACGAAGGCGTCCTCCGTCGACTCGAAGCCCCGCTGCGAGAACCAGTAGAAGGCGCCGAGTACGCCTGCGCCGGCGATCGCGAGCAGGACCAGGATCCGCGAGGTGGCCGCTCCACGAAGCAAGCGCGCTGCGAGCTCGGGGCTGCGCAGCGCGACGTGGTCGCCCCCGCGGACTGGGGTGCTGTGCGCGCCTTTCGATCCGATTTCGCTCTGGGTCTGGTCCACGATCAGGTCACGATAGGTCGACCGACCCGCCCGATCGAGTCCGTCCTTCGCCTGCGTACGTCAAAAGCGAGAATTCTTCTCGAATTCCCTTGATGGGGCGCTGCTCCGGATCCTAGTGTTGCGTCCGCGGTTACCATCCGCCCTGCCTCCGACGCGCCGACAACGATCGCAGCAGCGCGAGCAGATGGTCGCCTATCTACGGAACGCGAGATGCCATCCGAGCGCGCGCTGAAACGACTGGCTCAGGACCTGGCCGCGCGGGTCGGCCCGGCGGCGATCCCAAAACCAGATTCCCAAAAGAAGGAGAATTCGAAATGGCAATCAAGGAAGGTGACAAGATCCCGAACGTGAAGGTCAAGGCGACCGACATGACGGACATCACGACCGACACCCTGTTCTCGGGCAAGAAGGTCGTCCTTTTCGCAGTGCCCGGCGCATTCACGCCGACCTGCTCCAACAAGCATCTGCCGGGCTTCATCGAGAAGGCGGACGAGATCCGCAAGAAGGGTGTCGACGACATCATCTGCATGTCGGTGAACGACGCCTTCGTGATGAAGGCCTGGGGCGAGGAGCGCGGCGCGGGGGACAAGGTGCGTCTGATCGCCGACGGCAACGGCGACCTGACGAAGGCCCTCGGCCTCGACTTCGACGGCTCGGGGATTGGCTTCGGCCTGCGCTCCCAGCGATTCGCGGCGATCGTGCAGAACGGCGTCGTGAAGAAGCTTGCGGTCGACGCGGGCGGCAAGTTCGAAGTCTCGAGCGCCGAGGCGATCCTCAAAGCTTTGTAGTCGAGTCGCGTTGCTGGTCGTTCACCGCGCACAAGTCGCGAACGCCGCGACTTGTGAGTCTGACCCGCCGCGTACCGTCAGGCCGTCCGCATGCCCGGGGCTTCGTGGCCGCTCGCGACGACGTACTCCGCATAGCTCCCCGGATAGACGTGGGGCGCCTCGGCGCCGAGCTCGAGCACCCGATTCGTCAGCTTCGAGAGGAAGTGGCGGTCGTGGGACACGAGCAACAGGGTCCCCTCGTAGCTCGCGAGCGCCTTGATCAGCATCGCCTTCGTCGCGAGATCGAGGTGGTTCGTGGGCTCGTCGAGGACGAGAAAATTCGGCGGGTCGTAGAGCATGCGGGCCATCACGAGGCGAACCTTCTCCCCGCCCGACAGCAGCCCGCAGCGTTTCTCGATCTCGTCCCCCGTAAATCCGAAGCTGGCCGCCAGCGATCGAATCACGCCCAGACTCGCCTGGGGAAACGCATTCTCGAGGGTCTTCGAAACCGTCTCGTCGCCCGTGAGCAGGTCCATCGAGTGCTGAGCGAAATAACCGAGCTTGACGGCGGCCCCGATCGTCACCGCCCCGCCGTCGGGCGCGTTCGCCCCGGCCGCGATCTTCAGCAGCGTCGACTTGCCGGCCCCGTTCGCGCCCATGACACACCAGCGTTCGCCGCGCCGGATCAGCAAATCGAAGCCGTCGAAGATGACGCGCTCACCGTAGGCCTTGCGGATCCCCGCCAGCCGAAGCACGTCGTCGCCCGAACGCGGCGGGGACCGGAATTCGAACTCGAGGGCCTGAGCGCGCTTCGGCGGCTCGACCTTTTCGATCTTGTCGATCTTCTTGATGCGCGACTGGACCTGGGAGGCGTGGCTCGCGCGGGCCTTGAAGCGGGCGATGAAGGCCTCTTCCTTTGCGAGCATCGCCTGCTGGCGCGCGTACTGCGCCTCTTGCTCGCGCTCCGCCAGCGCCCGCTGGCTCTCGTAGAAATCGTAGTCTCCGGAATAACTCGTCAGCTCGCCGCCGTCGATCGCGATGATCTTCGACACGATCCGATTCATGAACTCGCGGTCGTGGGTCGTGAGGATGAGGGCACCCTCGAAATCCCGGAGCCAGCCCTCGAGCCAGAGGATCGACTCGAGGTCGAGGTGGTTCGTCGGCTCGTCGAGCAGCAGCGCGTCGGGCCGCATCACGAGGATCCGTGCGAGGCCGACGCGGGTTTTCCAGCCGCCCGACAGGAGTCCGACGTCCGCCGCGACCTGCTCCGGCGTGAAGCCGAGGCCCGCGAGGACCTCGTGGGCACGGGCCTCGAGGCCGTAGCCGCCGAGGGACTCGAACAGGACCTGGGCCTCGCCGTACTTCTCGACGAGCTTGTCCAGCTCGTCCGCCCGCTCCGGATCCGCGAGCGCCAGCTCGAGCTCGTGGAGGCGGTGTGCGGCGTCCGAGACGGCGCCGGCACCGGCGATCGTGGCCTCGAGCACCGACTGGCCCTTCAGCTCGCCGATCGTCTGGCTGAAGTAGCCGAGCGTGACACCGCGATCGATTGCGATGCGCCCATCGTCGGGCTCCTCTTCGCGGGTCAGCAAACGGAAGATCGTCGACTTGCCCGCCCCGTTCGGACCGACGAGGCCGACCTTCTCGCCCCGCTGCACGGCGGCCGAAGTTTCGAGAAAGAGGATCTGCCCGCCGTGGCGCTTCGAGATCGAATCGAGCTGCAGCATCGCGTCCCGTCCTAGCGTGCGGCCAAGCGTGCAGCGCGCTTCGATTCGCGTTCACGACGGAGGACTTCCCGGGCGTCGAGGTGGTCCTCACCGGCGCGCGCCAGATACTCGTCGTAGCTCCCCGGGTAGTCCTGCACGCCCTCGGGCGTGATCTCGACGACCCGCGTCGCGAGCTCGTTCACGAACCAGCGGTCGTGGGAGACGAAGACGACGGTGCCGTCGAATTCACGGACGGCGGCGACGAGCGCTTCGATCGCCTCGAGATCGAGGTGATTCGTCGGCTCGTCGAGAATCAGGACGTTCGGCTTCGCCACGGCCTGGCGCGCGAAAAGGAGCCGCGCTGCCTCGCCGCCGGAGAGTGCGCCAAGCCTCTTCTTCCCCTCGTCGCCGGAGAAGAGCACGGCCGCCAGCTGCCCCTTCACGAACCCGATCGGCTCCCCGGGACAGAAGCCGCCCAGCCAGTCCTCGAGATTCTGTCGCTCGGCCCCCGCTTCGGCGATGAGCTGCGATTTATGGTCCTGGGCGACATAGCCCGGATGGGTCTCGTAGCCCCACTCGACGGTGCCCGAGTCGACCATCTTCTCGCCGACCATGACCTCGAGCAGCGTCGACTTTCCGATTCCGTTCGGCCCGATGATCGCGACCCGGTCGCCGCGCTGGATCACGAGATCGACGCCTTCGAGTACGCGCTTCTCGCCGTAGCTCTTCGAAATGCCCTTGAGCTCGACCACCTGGCGCCCGCTCTGCCTGCGCTGCTGGAAACGGAAGCGGGGATAGCGGCGCGAGCTCTCAGGAAGCTTCTCGATCTCGATCCGATCGATCGCCTTCAGCCGGCTCTGGGCCTGGCGGGCCTTGGTCGCCTTCGCGCGAAAGCGCTCGACGAAGGCCTTGTGGACCTCGATCACCGCCTCGCGCTTCGCGATCTCGGATTCCTTTCGCTCGCGCTCCTCGCGCTTCGCCGCGACGAAGTCGGCGTAGTTCCCGGGATAGGCCTTGATCGCGCCGTAGTCGACGTCGACGATCGTCGTTGCGACGGTGTCGAGGAAGCGGTGGTCGTGGGAGATGAGCAGCGCCACGCCCTTGTAGCCCTGCAGGAACTCCTCGAGCCAGCGGATCGAGAGGATGTCGAGGTGGTTCGTCGGCTCGTCGAGCAGCAGCACGTCGGGATCCGCGGCCAGGACCTGGGCCAGGAGCACGCGCAGCTTGAAGCCGCCGGACAGCGTCGAGAGGGGCTGTGTGTGGTGGAGTGTCGCGATGCCGAGGCCCTCGAGGATCTCGCCCGCTCGCGCCTCGAGTCCGTAGCCATCGCCCTGGAGGATCACATCCTCGACCACCGCATAGCGCTCGCCATCGAAATGATCCGAGGCCGCCGCGAGGATCTTCTCCTTCTCCTCCATGGCCGCCCAGACGCCTTCATTGCCCATCATCACGACATCGAGGATGCGCTCGTCCTCGTACTGGTAATGATCCTGCTCGAGCACGCCCACGACCGCGCGCTTGGGAATCGCGAAATCGCCGTCACTCGCCGAGTCCTGGCCGGCCAGGATCTTCAGGAAGGTCGACTTGCCCGAACCATTGGCGCCGACGATGCCGTAGCGCTCGCCGCGATTGAACTGCAGCGAGGCCCCGGAAAAGAGCGTCCGCCCACCGAAGGACTTCGAGAGATTCGAGATGGCGATCATGGCGCGGGCGGTCCTGACGTGGGCCGGGGGGTTGGCGGGCGCCTACCTTAGCGGACAACGACCCGGAAAAAGAAGTCGGAGGAACCCCCGGTGCAGAGCTTCCCTCATCACTACCGGGTCTCGGCCCAGGCGGGACCCCAGGGCGAGGTCGCCCTCGCGAGCCCGGGCCTCGTTGCCCTGGCCAGCGCCGCCCCAGTGGAGTTCGACGGGCCCGGCGACCGCTGGTCTCCTGAGACCCTCCTCGTCGCGGCGGTCGCCGACTGCTTCGTCCTCTCGCTGCGGGCGGTGGCCCAGGCCTCCTCGCTCCCCTGGACCGCGATCGCCTGCCAGGCCGAGGGCAGGCTCGACCGCGTCGAGCGCATCACGCGATTCACCGAGATCGTGCTCCGGGTCGAGCTCGAGATCCCCCCCGAGGTCGACGAGGCGAAGGCGGACCGGGTGCTCGAGAAGGCCAAGACGGCCTGCCTGATCTCGAATTCCCTCGCCTGCCCCGTCAGCCTCGCGAAGAGCTTTCGGAGAGCCTGACCAACCCGATCGCGGGCGTCAGTCCCTTCGCCAGCGGACTCGCGCCAGGTCTGCTTTTTCTGCGGTCGTCGCGGGGAGCTCGAGGTCGCCGTCGTAGGCCTTCTCGAGCGCGTGGCCGAGTTGGCTGACGAGCTTCGCGTCCGTCACCCGGACGACCAGCTCCGCTCCCTCCTCGCGGATCGACATGATGCGCTTCAGCGGGTGCTCGCTCTTTTCGCGCGCCTCCAGATTGCGGAGGCATCCCTCGATCTCGTCGCGATGGGCAACCGCGAATTTCCCCGCGATCCGAAGCTCGCCCGCCGCGTCGTCCGATGCGATGCGCTCGCACGCCGGACACTCGAGCGCGTAGGACCCGACCGGGGACGCCTCCCAGGTCCAGCGGCCATTGCGATAGGTCGCCTGGCAGCGCGGGCAGGCCGCGAGCTCGGGAAGCTTGCCGGCGGATTCGGAGTGGATCCGGCGGGCACCCCGGGGCTGGGACGCGGCGACATGGGTGGGCTCTCTGTGACGGCGCATGTTCGACTCCTTTTGGACCGGGCTGTCTATGAGCCCGAAGAAAGCAAGCGACGTGCCGGGCCGGTCGCTGCGCGAGGCGGGTGTGGATCGCAGACGGCCGCGGAGCGGCGCGAGCGAATGTGCACCGCGATCTCAACTCGGGGCGACACGCCTCAGCGTCGTCGGCCCGAGCGACGCGGGAAACGCGAGTACGAGCCCGAGCAGAGGCCCTTTTCGGCGGCTCCGTTCATGCTTTTACGATGGGCAGGAAGTCTGTCGGTTCGGTGGCGCGGCCCGACCCCGATCGGCCGAGGCAATCGGCTCGATCGGGGTCTGGGAGCGTGTCGGGACGCAGCCCCGCTTGCGAGCCTAACGCGCCGCGTGCGGCGACCGCGAGGACGAACTCCGCGAGGAGCTCGAGCCCGACCGGGAGCCGGATCGCGATTGGGAGCGCGAGCGATCGCCCGAGCCCGACCGGGAGCCCGGCCGCGACCCGGAACGCGCACCGGGGCGTCCACCCTGGCGCGGCTCACCCGAGCGATCGATCGAAGGCGCTTCGACGAGCCCCTCGGCAACGAGCCGCGGGATCTTCGCACCGAGCGCCCGTTCCGTGTCGCGCACCCAGAGCCGGTCTTCGCTCGTCACGAAGGTGACGGCCTTGCCCCGGGCCTCGGACCGGCCCGTGCGGCCGATGCGATGGGTGTAGGTATCGGAGGTACTCGGCGGATCGAAGTTGATCACGTAGTCGATGCCGGCGACGTCGAGGCCTCGGGCCGCGATATCGGTCGCCACCAGGATGTCGTAGGTCCCCTTTCGGAAGCCCCCCATGGCCTTGTCGCGCTGCGCCTGGGACATGTTGCCCTGGAGTGCGACGGCCCGGAGCCCGCGTGCCTCGAGCTGCTGCGCCATGCGCTTCGCCCGGTGCTTGGTGCGCGTGAAGACGATCGCGCTCTTGCAATCCTCTTCGCCGAGCACCCGGTCGAGCAGTGAGCGCTTCTGGTTCTCGCCGATCTCGTAGAGAAAGTGCTCGATCTGCGCTGCGGGGTTGGGGTTGGCGAGCTCGTCCACGTGCGGCTTATGCATCACGCGATCCGCCAGATTGCGGATCGACTTCGGCATCGTCGCCGAGAAGAGCAGGTTCTGGCGATCCCGCGGCAGAGCCGAGAGGATCTTCGTCACGTCGGGCAGGAAGCCGAGATCGAACATGTGGTCGGCCTCGTCGAGGACGACCGTGTCGATGCCGGAGGTATCGAGCGAGCGGCGCTGGATCAGATCGAGCACCCGGCCCGGGCAGCCGATCACGATCTCGGGTCGCCGCCGCAGGGCCTCGACCTGGGCACGAGGCGGGCTACCGCCAAAAACAGAGAGCGTCTTGATCTTCGTGTAGCGCGCCAGCATGCGGAACTCGGCGTCGATCTGGACGGCGAGCTCGCGGGTCGGCGCGAGGACGAGAACGAGGGGGCCGGTGCCCGGCTCTTCGATCAGGCGCTGCAGGATCGGCAGCGCGAAGGCCGCCGTCTTGCCGGTACCGGTCTGGGCGAGGCCCAGCACGTCACGGCCTTCCATGCAGGCCGGGATCGTCTCGGCCTGGATCGGCCGGGGCGAAGTGAATCCCGCGTCCGCAAGGGCGCGCAGGAGGGTGGAATCGAGCTCGAAACGGGAAAAGCCGCTCTCGGAAAGAGCGGTAGGTTGCGCGAAAGCGCTAGACAATTCAGTTCTCCGCCGTGCTGGGGCCAATTTTGCCCAACGCACGGCCTTTTTTCTGACCCAGACAACAAGAAGGGAAAGAATGGATTTTGGCGGCGCAGCCTCGATCGGGGGAGTTCCGAGGCTCTGTTGCTTGCCGCTGCTGGCCGAGACTCGATTCGAGGTCTGCGGGCTCAGCTTTCGATCGTCGCATCCACAGGACACGACCGGATCATCGATCCGATGGCGGCTGTGTAGCCTGTCTCATCGGCGATTGCCAGCGCGACTGAAGGATCCATTGCAAGCGCCCTGCCGATCGCGCGCGCAGTAGAGCCCAAGAATCCAGCAGCCGGCGCTCGTAGCCATCCCGTGGAGTCCCGGATGATACAGGGGACCGTGCGCGTCGCCTTCTAGGGCACCGACGCGCTCTCCACGGTCCCCGCGGCGTCGCCTGCGCCCGCGCCGGCGAACGCCCGTCGCATGGCATCGATGACGCCCGCTTCGGCGCGAGCCATCGTATCGGGCGATCCGAGAAAGCCGTGGATCGCGCCGTCGAAGCGTTCGAGCTCGACCGGCACGCCGGCAGCGCGCAGC
>JANNQH010000610.1:0-5034 GCA_031400655.1 Deltaproteobacteria bacterium
ACGATTGCCGAGCATCGGCTCGCCACGCCCCAACGCGTGACGGAGCTCGACCTTCGCTACCTCTCGACCGCCAAGGTCGGCCCCGTCCGCTCGCGCGCCGCCTTCATCGGCGAGGCCGAAGACGGCATGCTGCGGGTCGAACTGCGGGATACCGGCCGCGAGGATCGCTTGACGGCGACGGCGCTGCTGCGCGTCGCGGCGGCGCGCTAGCGTCGCGGGTGATGGCGAATCCGACGAGCACGACGAACGCGCAGAGCCCGCCGATCCCGAAACTTTTCGAGGAGCTGGCGGGCCAGTGCATTCTCGTGACCGGTGGAACCCGCGGCATCGGCCTCGGCATCGTGCGCCTGCTGGCCCACGCCGGTGCTCGCCTCATGATCACCGGCCGCAAAGCCCATCGCCTCGAGCGCGTCGCCGAAGAGCTCGGGGCCCTCGGCGGCGAGCTGCACACGCGGGTCTCCGACGTCGCCGATCGCGAAGCGAGCCGCCGGCTCGTCGCCGAGACCCTCGAAGTATTCGGCACGATCGACGGGCTCGTGGCGAACGCCCAGTCCTACATCTCGGTGAAGCCGCTGTCCGAAGTCACGCCCGAGGACTTCGACCTCGTGCTCGATACCGGTCCGCGCGGAACCCTCTGGTTGATGCAGGCCGTGCTGCCCGCGATGCAGGCCCGCGGTCGCGGCCGCATCATCACGTTCGGCTCCTCGATGGGCCAGACGGGCGCCCCCGGCTACGGCCCGTACTCCGCCGCCAAGGAAGCGGTCCGCTCGTTGACCCGCACGGCGGCCCGCGAGTGGGGCCGCTTCGGGATCACGGTGAACTGTGTCTGTCCCGCCTCCGTTTCGCACCGCCTCCCGACCAACATGGACGCTGACGACCCGCGCGCCCGCGCCTTCGCCGCGATGTACAAGGACCATCCCCTTGGCCGCGACGGCGACGCGCTGCAGGACATCGCCCCGGTCGTGGCCTTCCTGCTCTCGGACGCGAGCCAGTATCTGACGGGCCAGACGCTGATGGTCGACGGCGGGGGCATCCTGCGCGCATGAGCGTGCGAGTGCGTGGGGAGGGAGGGTCACTTGAGCCAGTCGGAGAATAATGAGCCCGCGGAGCTCGTCGCCTGGCGCGCCTTCTGCCGCCGACTCGAATCGCTCGGCGAAGAGGTCGTTCGCGCGCCCTATCCCCAGGCGGCGGGCGACACTGCCGAGGCGATTGCGCACCTCGCCGAGCAGGTCTCGTGCTGGCTCGGCTATGCGACCGGTCATTTCGACACGACGGCGCCTTTTTTTCACCGCTCGAACGATCTCGTGTCGCAGTGGGGCGGGCCGAACCAGGACAACGTCTATCTCCACGCCCGCATCGATCCGAAGCGCCGCTACCGGATTCGCGGCCGCATGCACGCCTGCGAAGAGTTCGTGATCACGCTGCGCGTCGATTTCATGCACATGCCCGACTGGGGCACGCTCGCGACGATCACGGCCTCGGAGCGCGGCCTCGGTCCGGGCGACGAGTTCGAGATCCTGCTCGGCGGCGACGGCAGCGATCCGGCCTGGTTCCCGATTCCCGAGCGCGTCACGACCGCGTCGCTCCGCCAGTACTACCTCGACTGGCGGGCCGCGGAGCCCGCGGTGTTTACGATCGAATGTCTCGACGACGTCCCGGCACCGCCGCGGATCGACGGCGAGGGAGTCGCTGCACGCCTCGCCACCGCGCTCGCCCAGACGGAGCGCTCCGTCGTCTACTGGAACGACTACCTGAACGAGCACCGCGCGAAAGGCATCGACAATACCTTCGCGCTTCCCCAGACCCTGAAGAAGGGTCTCGGTGCCGCCCGTTATGCATTCTGTTTCTTCGAGCTCGCTCCGAACGAAGCGCTAGTCGTCGAGACCGACATCCCCGACGCGCGCTACTGGAATCTGCAGCTCGCGACGATGGGCTGGTACGAGCAGCCCGATCCCGTCCACCGCATTTCGTCGATCAACCAGCACCAGGCTCACGTCGCTGGCGACGGCCGCCTGCGTTGCGTCGTGGCCCACGCCGATCCCGGCTGCCCGAACTGGCTCGACCCGGGTGGCCATCGGGGCGGGCTCCTCACGTTCCGCTGGTTCTGGCCCCGCTCGGATCCGAGCCCGACGACGCGCGTCGTCCCGCTCGCTTCGCTGTCGTCGCTGTTGCCGAAGGACACGCCCCGCATCGACGCCGAGCGCCGCCGCGCGGAGATCCGAGCGCGCAAGCAGCATCTCGCATGGCGCTTCCGGTCGTGAGGCCGGCATGAGCTGGCAGCCGCCGGTGCGCCCCGATTGGGTCCGCGCGATCAACGCCGGACAGATCCTCCCGATCACGGCCGAGGCCCGCCTTCCCCTCGAACGCGATGCGCTCCTCGCCGAGGCGCTCGCCCGCGGCGGGCACGCCACGGGGGGCGTCGCCGAGTTCGGTCATCCGCGCTTTCCGGCTGAGGAGATGATCGAGGCCTTCGACCGCGCCCTCGCCGCGATCGAGGGCGAGGCGGAGCTGCACTTGATGGGGCGCTACATGACGCGGCGCTTTGTGCTGCGGCTGCTCGCGGTGCGGCTCCAGCTGATGGCCTATCTGCGCAGCGATCCCGGCGTGCTTGACGAAGAGATCGTGGCCCCGCTCTTTGTTGCGGGAGCGCCACGAACGGGGACGACGCTCCTGCATGCGCTGCTCGCCGTCGATCCCTCCCACCGCGCGCCGCTCGGCTGGGAGCTTCTCTGGCCCGTGCCGCCGCCGGATCCCGATCCAGGGCGCCGTGCCAGCGACCCGCGCATCGCCCTCGCGGAGCGCGAGCTCACGCTGCCCCAGACCGTCGTCTCCGGCCTCCTCGCGATCCATGTCTACGGCGCGAGTCGAGCGAAGGAATGTCTTTCGGCGATGAGCTTCAGCTTCCGCTCGGAAGAGTTCACGGCGCGCTACCACGTGCCGAGCTACGAGGCCTGGCTGTTCCAAGAGGCCGATCTCGCCCCGGCCTACGCGATGCACCGCCTCGTGCTCCAGATCCTCCAGCGACGGACGGGCAGGGCGCGCTGGGCCCTCAAGTCTCCCGTCCATCTTCATTCGCTCGCGACCCTGGAAGCGACCTATCCCGATGCCCGTGTCGCGCTCACCCACCGCGATCCCGCGACGATGCTCGCGTCGCTCTCGAGTCTCGTGGCCCATCTGCGTTTCGCCCACAGCGACCGCGTCGACGTCGCCGCGATCGCCCGGGACCACGTCGCGCGTTATCAGACCACGCTCGACCGGACCTGGCGGGATGAGACGAGCCGAGACGGGTCGGCCAAGGACGAGACGAGTCAAGGCGCGCAGCCCCGCAGCGCTTCCGCGACCGGCCGCCACCATCTTCGTTATGCCGACCTCGTGGCGGACCCGATCGCCCGGATCGCCGAGCTCTACGCCCGCTTCGACCTCGACTTCTCCGTTGAGCTGCAGGCGAAGCTGCGGGGCGAGGTCGAGCGCCGGACCGGACACGAGCACGGTGACCACGCCTACGACCTCGAGGCGATGGGGCTCGACCGGGCGGCCCTGCGCGAGCGCTTTCACCGCTACCGGGAGTATTTTGCAATTCCCGAAGAGAATTGAGCGTGCCCGGTCGTGCCGGTTTCGTCACGAGATCGTGACGGAGCCGTTGGGCAGTCGTCACGCGGAGCTCGGCGTTTCTGCCACCTTACTCGGCGGCTGGAGCCTGTGTGCAATTCGAGAGCATTCTCTTTCTCTGCGTCGCTAACTCAGCGCGCTCCCAGATGGCGGAAGGGCTTGCGCGGACGCTTTTTGGATCGGAGGTGCTCGTCCAGTCGGCGGGCTCGCGGCCGTCGCGTGTGAATCCGCACGCGGTCGAGGCGATGCGCGAGGTCGGCATCGGTCTTTCGGGGCAGTGGTCGAAATCCGTCGAAACGATCGATCCCGAGAGTGTCGATCTCGTGGTCACGCTCTGCGCGGAGGAGGTCTGCCCGGTCTTGCTCTCGCGGGCGCAGCGACTCCATTGGCCGATCGAGGATCCGGACCGTGCGCACGAGGATCTCCGCGACGAGGAACGGCTCCAGCACTTTCGGAGCGCGCGCGACGAGATCCGAGCCCGACTGACACGCCTCGCGGCCGAACGCGGCCCGTCGTAGGGCCGTGGGCGGGGCCTCGCCCCGCGCCACGAAGCGGGACTATGCTCGGATCTCGCCGGGGAGGTCCGAGTCGCCATGCCGAACCAAAGGCCGAATCAAGAGAAGCTCTCCTTCTGCCGTCTGTGCATGGGCCATTGCGGCGTCGTCGCGACCGTCGACGACGAGGGCCAGCTCGTCCGGATCCGAGGCGACCACGACGATCCGCAGACCCTGGGTTATGCCTGCTTCAAGGGCATCAACGCACCAGAGGCCCACCAGAGTCCCGACCGCATCCTCGCCCCGTTGAAGCGCATGCCCGATGGAAGCTTCGCCGAGATCCCCCTCGCGCAGGCCCTCGACGAGATCGCGGCGAAGCTGCGGACGATCCTCGCTGAAGACGGCCCCGAGGCCGTTGCCGGCTACAAAGGCGGCGGCGCCTTCTTCACGTCGAGCTCGCTCCTGATGCTGAACTCCTTCCTCGCGGCGATCGGTACACCGAAGGCATTCTCCTCGGTCACGATCGACCAGTCCGCGAAAGCCGTTGCGGTCGGCCGCATCGGCATCTGGCCCCCCGGCCGCACGCCCTTCCACCGCGGCGACGTCTTCCTGATCGTCGGCGGCAATCCCCTCGTCTCGGTCTCGACCAACGGCTTCGACACGCGCAACCCGCTGAAGCGCTTGAAAGAGGCGAAGGCCCGGGGCATGAAGCTGATCGTGATCGATCCGCGGGCGAGCGAGACGGCGCGCCAGGCCGACCTCCACCTGCAGCCGCTGCCCGGGGAAGATTGCGCGATTCTCGCGTGTCTCCTCCACGTCATCCTCGAGCACGGCTGGCACGACCGCGCGTTCTGCGACCGCTATGCGGACGATGTCGAGAAGCTCCGCCGTGCCGTCGCGGGCTTCACGCCGAGAGCCGTCGCCGAGCGAG
>JANNQH010000611.1:0-2123 GCA_031400655.1 Deltaproteobacteria bacterium
ATCGAGAAGCTGCTCGTCCAGTACATCCACACCTGGGAGGTCAATCGGATCTGGGCCGACAAGGGACCGGCGAATCGGCAGGATTTCGATCCGCGCGGCCATTTCCTGAACGCCGCCTACAGCTACGGCCCCGCATTCAACGCGGTCGGGTTCGCCTACCTGATCGACCCGGACCAGGAGGACTTCCGGTCCTTCGGCTCCCAGACCTACGGCTTGCGATTCGCGGGGGCGATTCCGCTCCGCGAGAAATTGTCGCTCCCCTATCAGGTCTCATACGCCCATCAATCGGACTGGGGCAACAATCCAACCGCTTACGACGTCCACTACGCCTACGTCGAGGGTGGTCTCGATCTGGCCGGGGTCGGCGCGGTCTCGACAGGATACGAGCATCTGGGCAGCGACACGGATGCGGTCGTCGCGACACCGTTTGCGACGGTCCACAAATTCAACGGCTTCGCCGACGCCTTCCTCGACAACGGCGGAAACCGGGGACTCCGGGATCTGTTTGCCTCGGTTTCACCGGTGATTCCCATCAAGGGCGCTTCGCTGAAGATGATCTTCCGCCAGTTCTGGGACGACCAGGGCGGGGACGACCTCGGTCAGGAGTACGACGCCGTCGCGACCTACGCACTCAATCAATACATCATGTTCCTTTACAAAATTGCCTACTACGAAGGCGGAAAAAAGGCGGCGTTCCCCAAGCTGACGCGAAGCACGCTCCAGATGACGTTCAAGTTCTAGGGGAGATTCGAATATGCAGTCCAATAAACATCGAGTCGTCGTCGTCGGAAACGGGATGGTGGGTCATCGGGTCTGTCAGAGCCTGACGGATCATCCGGAGCATGGGTCGCTCGAGATCATCGCGATCGGCGAGGAGCCGCGCCCGCCCTACGACCGTGTGCATCTGAGCGAGTACTTCTCGGGCCGCAGTGCCGACGACCTCCTGGGCCTGCCGGTCGATTGGATCCCGACACGGGTGAGCCTGGCCTACGACGAGATCCTCGAAGGTGTCAGGGAGGGGCGCATCAAGGCGCTCTGGATCGTCGCGACGAACACGGCCCATTCCTGGATCGACAGCCATTCGCTCGCCGATTTCCAGATCTTCCGCCTGATCGCAGACCGGCTGGGACTCGGCGCACCCTTCGATCGCTGGAAGGAGCCCGAGGACGTCTTCGATTCGATCAAGACGTTGTCGCGTGGACGGCCCTGCGATCTCTCGGGCATCCGTGACTATGGCATGCTCGACGAGCAGGGCGGGGTGCAGTGGCCGCTCTTGGAGGCGATGGCGGCGACGGCCTTCGACACCGAAAGGCGTCTCTTCTCCGACGGCGTCTTCTTTCGCGATGGCGGTCGAGCGCTCTTCACCTTCGAGGCTCCTCGGCCGGTCGCCGAGCCCGTCGACGAAGAGTTCCCCTTCGTCCTGCTGACCGGACGGGGGACTTCGGCGCAGTGGCACACCGAGACCCGCACGGGCAAATCGAGCGTGCTCGCAAGCCTGCGGCCGAGCGAGACGAGACTGCAGATGCATCCCGAGGACATCGCCCGGCTCGGCCTCGAGGGCGCGAGCAGGTCGAGGTGTGCTCACGTCGGGGAAGCGTTCGGGTGGCGGTCTGGTCAACGGCGGCGGTGCCGAAAGGCGCCGTCTTCCTTGAGATGCACGATCCGCGGACGAACCGCCTCACGTACGCCGACTTCGACCCATACTCCCGCCAGCCGAGCTACAAACACTGTGCGGTGGCGGTTGCTCGCATCAGCGCCAGAACTGCTGTCCCCCGTCGACCATGAACTGGCTGCCGGTGATGATGCT
The DNA here is from genome assembly GCA_031400655.1 of Deltaproteobacteria bacterium. Lineage (GTDB taxonomy): Bacteria > Myxococcota_A > UBA9160 > UBA9160 > UBA4427 > UBA4427. Next base: position 1,808 of record JANNQH010000611.1, read on the forward strand.
GCCGCCGCCCTTCAAGTCGATCTCGCGCGCCAACCGTCCGGTCATCCTCTCAGCCCTTCGCTTCGACGAGCTCGCAGAGATGCCCCTCCGGATCGCGCAGCATCGCGACGCGGACCCCGAGCTCGGGCATCTCCTTGATGGGGGCGGCGAGCCCGCCACCGCAGCGGCTCGCGCGCTCGACCAGCAGCTTCAAGTCGGTCGTCTGGAAGCCGAGGATCGTCTCGTTGTCTCGCGGCGCCGGTCGCTGCAGGAACTTGAAGAGCACGAAGGACCCGTAGCGGTCGTCGGGCGAAGGGCAGAGAAAGATCTCTTCGAT
>JANNQH010000612.1:0-8452 GCA_031400655.1 Deltaproteobacteria bacterium
TCGCCCCGCGCTCGTCGGCCGGCGACGGTCGCCGAGAGGGTGAGCGCCCAGATTTCGCGGGCACCGGCTGCGAGCAGGGCGTTGGCCGCGGCCTCGAGAGTGCTCCCGGTCGTCAACACGTCGTCCACGAGCAGGAGTCGCTCGGCGCCGTCGGGTAGACCACGACGGATGCGGAAAGCGCCTTGCAGATTCTCCCGGCGTTCCCGGGCGGGGCGACCCGCTTGCGAGCCCGTGTCCCGAATCCGTTCGAGCAACCCGGGATCGAAGGGCCGCCCGAGCCGCCGGGCGACCCGTCGTGCGATCAGATCGGCTGCGTTGTATCCGCGCCGATGCAGGCGGCGGGGATGGAGGGGGATCGGCACGACGCGATCGGGGAGCACGCGCAATTCGCGCTGGAGTCGAACCGCGAGCTCGTCCGCGAGGTAATCGACCGCTCGCCACGCCGACGGTCGGGGTCCGAAAGGTCCCCGCGGATTCTTGAAGGCGAGTACGAGTCGGGGCAGGGGATCGGCATAACGTGTGGCAGCCAGGCAGAGGTGGAGCGGACTGCCCTGGACGAGACAGGCGGGGCATCCCACGACCGCTCCTGCGGCGCCTCCCCAGCTCGCCTCGCTTCCCGGCACCGCCGGGTCGACGGGCATCGCGCAGCGCGGACAACCGTCGGCACGCCGCCACCAGGGAATTCGCGCGGCGCAGGGCCCACACACGGGTCGGCTCGCCCCGTCGATCGGCGCGCCGCACAGCCCGCACTCGACGAGCCCCAGCGCATCGACGAGCGCACGACCCGCAGCGCGCGCGACCCGGACGGTCGCTGTGGCTCGCTCTGTCACGCCGCCCGTGGTCCATATCGACTTCGCCGCGAAGGCTGCGCGCGCAAGCCGCCCGGCGATCCCAATCGAGTGCTCCATCGCAGTCTTCCAGCGGCGCCGTTCGGGGGATGGCGTCCTGTCGGGACCGGGTCCATGCGGGCGCCGGATCGCTCCGGCTACCCCTCATCGCGAGCCGATCAGGCCGCGATCAGGCGGCGGGATCCGCCGCATCGTCTGCGTCCGCATCCGAATGTTCGGGCGCGGGATTCGGGTCGACACCCTCGATCCCGAGATCGATCCGCGGCGCGTCCTGCCACAGACGCTCGAGATCGAATTTGTCGCGCGCCTCCGGGTCGAAGACGTGGACGATGGCGTCGTTGCAATCGATCAGGACCCAGTAGCCGTCGTCCATGCCCTCGACGCCGCGCGCCGTCTCACCGTGGGCACCGAGCGTCTCGAGGATCCCTTCCGCGATCGCGCGCACCTGGCGGTCGGATCGCCCCGTCAGCAGGATGAAGGTGTCGGCGTAGAAGGTCAGGTTCGCCATGTCGAGCACGATCGGCCGCTCGGCCTTCCGGTCGAGGGCGGCTTCGACGATCCAGCGCGCCTTCTGCTTCGATTCGATTTCCGTCATCGGCTCATCCTCTCCTGCACCGGGTCCACTTCGCGGAGCGCGCGTGCTGCATAACATTTGTGCTGCTCGATCGCGGAGCGGATCGACTCCGGGACCAGGTAGCGGATCGAGCTCCCCGTGCGGCAAGCCTGCCGGATCTGGCTCGACGAGATGTCGAGAGCCGTGATCGCCACGCGATCGATGCGCGTGCCGGCGGTTCGGTGGCGCGCGACCTGGCCTTCGTCTTCGAACAGGAACTGGTCCCGGACGACCGCGGGAATGCGGGTCGCGAGATCGAGCAGTCGCCCGGGCGGACGCGTCATCACCGCGAAATCGGACAGCCTGAAGAGTTGCAGAGGAGAGCGCCAATCGCCCATCTCGGCGAAAGCGTCCTCGCCGACGATGAAGACGGGCGGCGGTCCCTCGGGATCCCGTGCGCGGATGGCCGTCAGTGTGTCGACGAGGTAGGAGGGGCCGCTTCGATCGAGCTCGACGCGATCGATCCCGAAGCCCTCGTGGCCCGCGATGGCGCCCTCGACCCAGGCGAGTCGCAGCGCGGCGGGAGCGATCGGATCGCCGTCGCTCTCGCGCTTGTGGGGCGGAACGTTGCTCGGGACGAAGGAAATCCGGTCCAGCCCGAGCGCCTCCCGAACCTCTTCCGCGGCGCGCAGATGGCCGAGATGGATCGGATTGAATGTGCCCCCGAAGAGTCCGACTCGCGCCGCGTTTGTCCTGCGTTTCATCCGCGCAGCTGACCGTCGCCCATGAGCACGAACTTGCGCGTCGTGAGCCCTTCGAGGCCCATTGGTCCGTAGGCATGGAGCTTCGTCGTCGAAATCCCGATCTCGGCGCCGAGACCGAGCTGAAAGCCGTCCGCGAAGCCGGTCGAGCAATTGACGCCGACCGTCGAGGAGTTCACGCGGCGGAGCCACTCCTGGCTGTTGGCATAGTCGTTCGTGAGGAGGATCTCCGTGTGATTCGAGCCGTAACGCCTGATGTGGTCGATCGCCTCGTCCATCGAATCGACGATGCGCACCGCGAGAATCGGCGCCAGGAACTCCTCCGCGAAGTCGGACTCCGACGCAGGCAGCGCGTCGCCGAAGATCGCGCGGGTCGCCGGACAGCCTCGGATCTCGACGCCCGCCTCGCGCAGATCCTTCAGCACGAGCGGCAAAATACGCTTCGCGGCGCCGCGATGGCAGAGCAGGGTTTCGAGCCCGTTGCAGACCGCCATCTGCCGCAGCTTGGATTCATGAACGATCGCCACGGCCATCTCTGCGCAAGCGCTCTCGTCGATGAAGATGTGACACACGCCCGCGTCATGGGCGATCACCGGAATCGTCGATTCTGCCCGCACCTTGCGGACCAGGCCGGGACCGCCGCGGGGAATCACGAGGTCGATCAGGTCCGAGAGTCCGAGCAGGACGTCGATTGCGGCGCGGTCGATCGTCGGGACGATCGTGATCGCCGCCTCGGGAATGCCCGTCTCCCGGGCCGCCGCGCGGAGCTCCTCGCCGAGGGCGAGATTCGAGTGGATCGCCTCCGAGCCGCCGCGCAGGATGACCGCGTTGCCGGCCTTGAGACAGAGCGCCGCCGCATCCACCGTCACGTTGGGCCGCGACTCGTAGATCATCGCGATCACACCCAGCGGAATCGACATCTGACCAACGCGCAGGCCGTTCGGCCGAACGCTGTGATTCGTGATGCGGCCGACGGGATCCGGGAGCGCCGCGATGTCGCGCAGGCCCTGGAGCATGTCCTGCCACTTGCTCTCGGAGATTCCCAGACGCCCGCGCAGCGGCGCCTCGACGCCTTTCTCCGCGGCGAGTTCCATGTCCTTCGCATTGGCGGACAGGATGCGCTCGCGGGCGGCCTCGAGGCGGGCGGCGGTGCAGTGCAGCCAGTCGTTCTTCTGCCGGGTCGAGAGCTCTGCCGTCTGCTGGCTCGCCGCGTGGGCAGCGCGGGCGAGGTCGTGCATCTGCGTCTGTAACGCCGACGGGAAAGTCGACGGGGCGGTTCGTTCGGCGGGGAATCGTTCTCTCGGAGGCGTCATCGCGGCATCTTCTCGGACGGTCTCGACGGTCGTCGCCGAGCGGGCGATTGGGACCATTGACTCTTGAGTCTCATCGAATCACATCGACTCAATCCGACTGCGTCTCGCTCATGAGGACGAGGTCGTCGCGGTGAATGATCTCGTCGCCGTTCGAGTATCCTAGCACCCGCTCGATCTCGTTCGTGCGCTGGCCGGCGAGCCGGGCCACGTCGAGGGACGAATAGCCCGCTAGGCCACGAGCGACCTCCTGCCCACTCTCGTTCACGCAGATCACCGACTCACCGATCCGGAACTCGCCCTCGATGCGCAGGATGCCCGCGGGTAGCAGACTCCGCCCCCGTTCGCAGAGCGCGCGCACCGCCCCGGCGTCGATCACGATCCGGCCGCGGCTCTTGGCCGTGAAGGCGAGCCAGTGTTTATGTCCGCGGAGCTTCTCACCGGGCTCGAACAGCGTCCCGTGGCGCCCGCCCTGCACGAGCTTCTCGAGGATCCCAGGGATCTCGCCGTGACACAGGATCGTGGCCGCACCGGAATGCGCCGCGTTCTTCGCCGCCTGGAGCTTCGTGATCATGCCGCCGCTGCCGTAGCGCGAGCCGGCTCCGCTCGCGATGCGGAAGGTGGCGGCCGTAATCTTCGAGACGGTCCGGATGAGGGGGGGCTTCGGTTGGCCCGCTTCGGGGGGGCGCTCGTACAGGCCCTCGACGTCGGTCAGGATGACGAGCAGGTCGCCTCCGACGACGTTCACGATCGTGGCCGCGAGATTGTCGTTGTCGCCGAACCGGATCTCCTCGGTCGCGACGGTGTCGTTTTCGTTCACGATCGGGACGACGCCCAGGCGCAGGAGCTCGAGCATCGTGTGGCGCGCGTTCAGGAAACGTTCGCGGTTCTCGAGACCGGCGCGCGTCAGCAGGACCTGGCCTACATGGAGCTCGTGGCGCGCGAAGCGGCGTTGGTAGAGCTCGACCAGGCCAATCTGGCCGACCGCGGCGGCCGCCTGCTTCTCGCGGATCGTGCGGCCGTTGTGGTCCCAGCCGAGGCGATGTGAGCCGATCGCGATCGCGCCTGAGGACACGACGACGACCTGGTGGCCCAGGGCGCGGACGCGGGCGACGTCGCGGGCGATGGCGGTGAACTTGGCGGGGCGGAGCTGGCCTTCGCGAGTGAGTGTGCTCGTGCCGATCTTGACGACGATCCGCTTCGCTTGGGGGACCTGCTTCCAGGCGTCTGCTTGCGCCATCAGGCTTCCTTCGTTTCTTCCGCTTCCTTCGCCGCTTCCGTCTCTGCATCGTCTCGGCGCGCCTGCTCGACCGCCTCGAACATCGCGGAGAGCAGCGCGTCGATGCCCTGATTCGTCGCCGCCGAGATGCGGCGCGGCCGGATGCCCTGCTCTGCGAGCCGGGCTTCGAGGTCGGCGAGCTGCGAGGGGTCGTGCATCAGATCGCATTTGCTGAGCACGACGATCTCGTGGCGCTGCAGCAGCTCCGGCCGGTAGCGCTCGAGCTCGCGGCGGATCGCCACGTAATCGGCCTGCAGGTCACGTCCCTCGATCAGCATTCCCTCGACGTCGAGCAGGTGGATCAGGACGCGAGTGCGTTCGACGTGGCGCAGGAACTGATGCCCGAGCCCGGCCCCTTCGCTCGCGCCCTCGATCAGGCCCGGGATGTCCGCCACGACACAGCGCCGCTCACCGCGCTCCACCACGCCGAGCGACGGCACGAGCGTCGTGAAGGGATAGTTCGCGACCCGCGGCTTTGCGGCAGAGATGCGGCGCAGCAGCGTCGACTTGCCCGCATTCGGAAAACCGACGAGCCCGACGTCGGCCATCAGCTTGAGCGATAGCCGGATCCGCTTCAGCTGTCCGGACTTGCCCGGCGTCGCGAAGTCCGGCGCCTGACGCGTCGAGGTCTTGAAACGCGCGTTGCCGAGCCCGCCGCGCCCACCGCGGGCGATCACGATCTGTTGACCGGAGCGCGTGAGGTCAGCGATGGACTTCGGCTCCTCGTCCGTCGCCACACGGCGCGGTTCTTCGAGGGCGATCACGCCACCGGCGTCGTGCTCGACCGCTTCGTCCTCGTCGAGCTCGCCGTCGACGTCGAGGACGGCGATTTCTGCATCGTCTTCGACGCCGAAGCCGGAGTAGGTGCCGATGTGCTGGCGCGAGACCACGCGCGGGACGACGAGGGTTTCGAGCTCGTAGACGAGGGTTCCGACGGGAACGCGGATCTCGACCGGCGCACCGGAGGAGCCCTTTTTGTCCGAGCCCCCACCGGGCTCGCCATCGACAGCTTTGATGCGGCGCGCGGATTTCAGATCGAGGAGTGTCGCGACGTTGCTGTCGGCGACGAGGATGATGTCGCCGCCGCGCCCGCCGTCGCCGCCGTTGGGCCCACCGTTCGGGATGAACTTCTCGCGGCGGAAGGAGACAATGCCGTCCCCGCCGGAGCCCGATTGGACTTCGAGCAGGGCTTCATCGACGAATAGGTGAGCGTGCTTCATGATCGTCGCCGGAGGCGTCGCCTCGAGAAGCTGATTCTTGCATGCTTTCGGATTACGACTTCCGACTCATCCGGTTTGAAAGGACGAGCCGGGACGCGATCAGTTCGCGTCGTTCTTTGCGTCGAGCATCCCGTCCGTCCGACCGTCGATATGCGCCACGGTGCGGCCGCGGGAGGTCCCGAAGCGAACCTTGCCGTCCTTCAGGGCGAAGAGCGTGAAATCCTTGCCGCGTCCGACGTTGCGACCTGCGTGGATCTTAGATCCCACCTGTCGCACGATGATCGAGCCGGCCGGGATCTCCTGGCCGCCGAAAACCTTTACGCCCCGTCGTTGGCCGTCGCTGTCGCGGCCGTTGCGGGAGCTGCCCTGACCCTTTTTATGCGCCATCTCTGATTCGTCCTGCTTCCCTGGATGCGTCCCGGGACTAGCCCTGGATCGTATCCACACGGATTTCGGTGTAGTCCTGGCGATGGCCGTACTTGCGGCGATAGCCCTTGCGGCGCTTCTGCTTGAAGGTCATCACCTTCGCTGCACGATCCTGGGCGACGATCGTTCCGACCACCTGGGCACCCGCCAGCGTCGGCGCGCCGATCCGGACCGCCTCGTCACTGCCGATCATCAGAACGTCGCCGAGGGTGACCGTCGAGCCCACCTCACCCGTCAGACGCTCCACGCGAAAAGAGCCACCCGGGCTCACGCGATACTGCTTCCCACCGCTGCGAACGACAGCGTACATAGTCGACCTCGATTCATTCAGAGCGCGGGATTATCCGCGATTCCAATTCCCCGTCAACCGGTTGCAAGGACGAAGACGCCTCGGCTCCCGACTCGGAGGCGGCTGCCGGCCTGGCTGCTGGAAGAGCTGCTGGAAGAGTTGCCGCGGCCGGGGTCTCGTGCGCCGGCGTCGGATCTACCTCCCGCAGCGAATCCACGGGCGATCCGTCGAGGGCATCAGCCCGGTCTTCGTCCGGTCCCTCTTCGAGGCCCTCGAGCGCCTCCTCGACCTCGTCACCGAGCTCCGCGAAATCGTCCGCCTCCGTCGTATCGGCCGTATCGGCGCCCTCGTCCCGGCCGCGTCCCCCGCGGCGCCGGCGTCCCCGGCGCGAGCGCTCGGGGCGATCGCCGGGCGCGTCGGGGTGGCGGCTTCGCAGCCAGGAGAGCTCGAGCTCGACCGGCGGCCCCGCCTCGAGGGCGAGCAGCTCGAACTGCTCCTGATGCATGCCGGGCCGGGCGCGGATCTCGATGTCCTTACCGATCGCGTGGGAGAGGTCCGCCAGGCCCTGCTTCGAACGCGTCAGCAGCTCCTCGGCGACGTGGGGATTCACGGCGACGGCGATCGAGCGGCCCTGGAGCCGCGGCAGGTGCTTGCGGATCTCGCGCAGCACCCGGAACGCCACGCTCTCACGCGACAGGACGTAGCTGCGACCCTCGCAATGACTGCACGGCTCGCAGAGCGTCTGGACGAGATTCTCGCGGGTTCGCTTGCGGGTCATCTCGACGAGGCCGAGCTCCGAGATCTTCAGGATGTTGGTGCGGGCCTTGTCGGCGCGCAGCGCCTCCTGGAGCGCGCGGTAGACCTTGTCGCGGTTCGACGCCGACTCCATGTCGATGAGATCGATGATGATGAGGCCACCGAGATTCCGGAACCGGAGCTGGCGAACGACTTCCTGGACCGCCTCGAGGTTTGTCTTGAAGACGGTCTCCTCGAGGTCCCGCTTGCCGACGAAGCGCCCCGTATTCACGTCGATCGAAGTCAGCGCCTCGCTCTTGTCGATCACGAGCGAGCCGCCGCTCTTGAGCCACACCTTCCGCTCGAGATTGGCGTGGATCTGATGCTCGAGGCCGAAGCGGTCGAAGATCGGGAGCGTCTCTTCGTAGAGCTCGATCTGGGGTTTGGGATCGGCGACGAAGCGGTCGACGAAGTGCTGGATGCTCTCGTAGACGTTCTTGTCGTCGGCGACGATGCGCCTGGTGTCGGGGCCGGCGAGATCGCGCACGATGCGCAGCGGCAGATCGTGCTCGGAGTAGAGGATCGCCGGGGCGGATTTGTCGGCGTTGCGCTTCTGGATCGCCGCCCAGACGGTCGCCAGATAGCGGATATCCGCCTGGAGATCGGCCTCGCGCACGCCATCACCGGCGGTGCGGATGATGAACCCGAGCTGCGGCGGCCGCAGGCGCTCGACGATCTCGCGCAGGCGTCGGCGCTCCTTGTCGGATCCGATCCGACGCGAGACCCCGACGCGTCGGGACCACGGGGTCAGGACCAGATGCCGGCCCGGAATCGAGATGTTCGACGTGATGCGCGCGCCCTTCGTCCCGATCGGCTCCTTCGCGATCTGGACGATGATCTCCTGGCCTTCGTGGAGGACCAGCAGGGCCGAGGCCCTCGAGACGCGGGTACCCGTGTACCCGACAGAGAAAGATCGAGACGCAGGACCGAGACAGAGCGATCAACCGGACAGCGCGCGGACAGAAGTGCGC
>JANNQH010000613.1:0-5897 GCA_031400655.1 Deltaproteobacteria bacterium
TGAGCCCTTCGATTTCGTCGAGCAGATCGCGATTCCGCTGCCGATGTTCATGATCGCGGAGCTGCTCGGCGTGCCGAGCTCGGATTTCGCTGCGTTTCGCCGCTGGTCCGATGTGATGGTCGATGTGGGCGCCCACGGGCCGAAGCCGGAGACCGCCGGCATCGTCGGCGAGCTCGTCGGCTACATGCTTGAGAAGATCGCCGAGTGCCGTCGCTCGCCGCGCGAGGACGTGCTCTCGACTCTCGCGCAGGCGAAGATCGACGGCGTGGGGCTCACCGATCCGGAGCTGGGGATCTTCTGCCTGACGCTGCTCGTCGCCGGCAACGAGACGACGCGGCACCTCATCTCGGGTGGCATGCATGCGATGCTGAACGATCATGCACAGTGGGAGACGCTCTGCTCGGATCCTTCGCTGCTGCCGAACGCGGTCGAGGAGATGCTGCGCTATGTCAGCCCGATCCAGAACTTCGCGCGCCGCGTCGAGCGCGATGTCGAGCTCGCGGGTCGCAAGCTGAAGGCCGGGGAGTACGTCGTCGTCTTCTACGGCTCTGCGAACCGCGACGAGGCCGTTTTCGGCGCCGATGCCGAGCGCTTCGAGATCACGCGCAAGCAGGCCTCCCGCCATCTCGCCTTTGGCTTCGGCGAACACCTCTGCCTCGGTGCCTCGCTCGCGCGTCTCGAGGCGCGCGTGATGTTCGAGGAGCTGATTGCGCTCGGCCCGGGATTCTCGTTCGCGGGAACGCCGCAATGGATCCCATCGACGCTCGTGAATGGCGTGGCCGAGATGCCCGTCGTCTTCGAGGGGCGGGCATGACGGCGCGAGCGGCCAAGCGCGCAGTGGTCGTCGCCTGGCCCGCGGATCCGCCCTCCCCCTTCGTGCGCGCGAGCTTGCGGGAGCAGCAGCGGAGCGCGACCCGCGAACGGATCTTCGACGCGGCGATCGCGGAGTTCCGACGCGTCGGCTTCGAGCGCGCGAGCATCTCGGAGATCGCGCGGACGGCCGGCCTCTCGCGGCCGAGCATCTACGCACACTTCCCGAGCCTCGACCATGTTCTCTTCGAGCTGGGTTGGCGCTTCGCGCTGCAGATCGTGCGGCGTCTCGGGCCGGCGACCAGATTGGCTGGGGCGCTCGACCGCCTCGCGGACGCGGTCATCGAGGTCGAGGTCTCCGTCGGCGACCCGTTGCTCTTCCGCGAGCTGATCAGCATCTTCTCACGCCGCTCCGCGGTCCCCGCTTTCGACGCGGCCGAGATTCCGCTGCTCGCCGAGCTGCTGAAGCGCTTCGAAGACGCTCGTGTGTCCGGCGAGCTGCGCGCCGGCATGCCCCCCGAGCAGGCCGCGCGGCTCTGTCTTTCGGGAGTCTTGGGGCATCTGGTCGGCGTCGAGGCCACGCCGCAGGATCGCCGCTCGGATCTGCGCGCGCTCTTTTCCCTCTACCTCGCGGAGGTGCCGAGTGACGCCAGCGCTCCAGCGAGACACCGCGCCAACACAACATGTTCGCGACCACGAAGATCGAGCTCGAGCTCAGCACCGCGTTTGCGTAGATCGGACTGAGCAACCAAAGTCCGAGCGCTTCGCGGAGACGGCGGGACATCGCGAGTGGCTCATGTGTGAACGACGATGCGTTCGACGGTGGATCCGCCTTGACTCACCTTGAGCCCGACTGCGGTTCGCTTCAGCTTGAATCCGCACCATCGTCCGGGACATCCTGGAACTCCCGATGCACCGCGGCCACCCCCGGGCCAGACGAGCGCAGCCCACGCGACCAGACCTAGCGCCATCCAGCTCGTCGGAAGGAGTGCACGTGCGGCGATCCACGAATTCAGAAAGGCGACGACGCGGAATCATTTCTCGGGGATCCGGAGACGACACGTTGCCCGCACGCGCGAGCGGAAACACCTTCGGCCGCAGGAGCCAACCGTGCGCCGGCAGCATGAGCACGAAGAGCTACCAGAGAGGGACTCTTCCGTCGGTCCCGGGAGCAGCATCGAGCGGCGCATCAGCGGCCGCGCCGGCAAGACGCGAGCGCAGCTGCGCCCAGACGTACGCGGCTGCCGGACTCTCGGCCGCGCCACCCGGGTTTCTTCGCATCGGGCGGCATCGCCAGCGATAGAGCACAGGGCCCTCAGTCGTGAGCGCCAACACGCCGGGTTGGAAGTAGCCCTTCGGATGAGCGATCCAGGATCGCGTCTCCGAATGCTAGGACAACCCCGACCCATCGTTCACGAAGAGATCCAGCCAGCTGCGCTCTTGATACGCGCCGAGAATCTCGTGATGCGGATCGCCGACGCAGGGGAAGTCGAGCTCCCACTCGGCCTGCGCCTCCGTCGCAAGATTCTGGGGTTCTCTCGTGACGCCGAAGGCCTCACCGCCTGCCTGTCGGATCACGTAGAACACACTGAATTCTGCAGAGCCTAGCAACTCTAGGCGACAAGGCGGTCACCAGAATCCAAGGTAGAAGACGATCAAGACGAGAGCGTGCTTTGCCAGCTGCTCGTCGAGCCAGGTCCTTCGCACACCGGCCGGCGGATCGCGATGCGGAAGGATCAGGGCCTAGTCCGTTGCGATCGCGGTCGTCGGGAAGCCCCGGGCCTGCGGCTCGATTCGCACATTCTCGCGGAGACATCGATCGCCGTCACACAGGATGAGACGCAGCTCGATGGGTCGGCTCGCATCCCAACCGAGCGCATCGTCGGGAATTACCAGTCCGGTCAGGTTGAACTGCCTCCCGCGAGATCGATTGATCCAGGTCAGGCCCGTCTCCGCGGCGGGCTTGAGCTCGAGCGGGATAGCCTCGACGACGTTCGGCATGTGAATCCTCGGGAGCGCGTGCGGACGGAATCCTGAACGATCAGCGTACGACGATCGACCGCCGAGCGATTCGGCGCTGAGCAGACAGCGCGATGAAGCACGCCCTCGGACCAGGGTCCCGCGAAGTCGAGTGCGATCCGATCTCACCATTGGATCCTGTACCCGCCACCGGGAGTGTCGACAATCGCGTCCAGAAACTGCTCGAGAGTCAGGCTGCTCTCGAAATGAGTGAGCGCAACGTTGACCGTGATCGCGTTCGTCAGAGCCGCGAAAAGTGATGCAACCGAGCTGTGCAAGGGACCCTGTTGCGCACACAATCGACGACGTTCGGGGCGCAGGCATGACCCGCGACGGAGAAGATTTGGGCCTGGTTGCTCAACAAGACGGTCAGGGCGAGACCGATCAGTCCACCCATCCTCGAGCATCGGGACGAAGCTCTTCGTCGAATTCTTTTCAAGTGGGTTTACCGGGGCGAGTCATCGCCATTGCAGACCCTAAAGTCGCGCGTCATCTGTGTCCTGCTTGCCTGGCGGATAATGAATTACTGAGTACAGGCCCCGGCCACCCGGCCACCCGGCCTACCGGCCGATTCAGCCGCCGGGGCGGCGAAATCTCCAGAACCCTGCGCGCGACCGGCATCGCTTCCGCAGAAGATCTCGTCGCTGGGCGCTCGTAGACACGAAGATGGCCGCGGCCACGACCCTGCGGGGTCTGCGAAGGGCAGCGCTAAGCAGCTCGTCCCCGGCAGATCACCTGCACCCCCCCCCGAACGCTCGCCGCTCGGAACGCGAGATCCGCTGAAGGCGCAGAATCGACTATCACCTTTATGGGCCAGCATGGTACTTTGCTCGAGGGCGCTACGTTCATTATCTGCCGTTGGTAGGTCGTCACAGGTCTCCGATCGCGTCGACCGCGGGTCGATGATCGTGACGGTTCCCAACCGCTGACGGGTGTTGCAAATTGGAAACCAAGACATGAGGCGATCTGGGGCACGCGCCCTTCCGTCGTTCCTGCTCTCGCTGGTCGCAAGCCTCGTCGGGCTGCTCGCAGAAGCCCGCCCGGCCTCCGCCGATTTTCAGTACCAGGTCTACGCCGGCGCATTCTCCGTCCTACCCAACTTCTCGTCGCTGACTCCTGTTGCCACGGGACAGTCGACGGCGATCAGCCTTTCCGTGACGACCCGCGTCGACAACTTCGCGCTCGTCTTCACGAACACGATCAATGCGCCGACCGCCGGTATCTACGAGTTCTATACGAACTCCGACGACGGCTCGCGTCTGTACATCGACGGCATCCTCGTCGTCGACAACGATGGGCTCCACGGTACGCAGTCCCGTCAGGGCAGCCGCTCCCTCACGGTCGGAGCGCACGCGCTCCGCGTCGAGTTTTTCGAGAAAACTGGCGGTCAGGTCCTCGACGTCGGCTACAAGACGGGCAATCCCGCATTCGAGCCGATTCCCGCAAATGGAAACCTGAGCTTCACGAGCTCGAACGAATCCGACATGGGCTCGTGGGGTCCCGTGATCCCGTGGCCCGAGATCGCCATTTCGCTCGCAGTTCTGCCGGACGGGCGCGTTCTCTCCTGGTCCTCGACTGAAACGGGCGGCTTTCCGAGCGGTCCGACCTTCACGCATGCCTCCGTTTTCGATCCCGCGAACGAGAGTTTCGTCAACGTCGACAGCAACTTTCACGACATGTTCTGCGCCGGGGTCGCGACGCTCGAGAACGGCACGATCGTCGCGTCGGGCGGTAACCCAAGCGACCGACGGAGCTCGAGCTTCAATCCCGCGACGCTCCAGTGGTCGCCCAACGCCAACATGATCGACCTGCGCTGGTACGGCGCGGGCATCACCCTGCCCAACAACACGATCTTCGAGAGCTTCGCCAAAGACGCCGGCAATCGGACCGAGGTCTACAACCCGGCCACGAATTCCTGGGCACCGCGAGCGAACGTCAACGTCCAGACTCAGCTGAACGAGCAGAACAGCATCAACGCCGCCGCGAATCCGACGGGCTCGCTCAACCTCGAATGGTTCTCGCATCTCGCGGTCGCGCCTCAGGGCGACGTCTTCCAGGGCGGGCCGACCCCGACCTGGCACCGTTACGACCCGATGGGCGGAGCCCCGAACGTCGTCCTGGGACAGCCGATCGGCGACGTCGCGCGCATGTACGGCAACGCGGTGACCTACGGCGAGGGCAAGGTCCTGCTGATCGGCGGCGCCGATCGACGCAACAACCCGCCGACCTCAGTCAACCGCGTCTATCGCGTCGACCTGAACGGCCCCTCCCCCGTGGTCACGGCCGGCGCGCCCATGAGCTTTCCCCGAGCGCTTAGCAATACCGTCACGCTTCCCAACGGGGAGCTGTTGGTGATCGGCGGAAACACCAACGCCCTCCTGTTCGACGATACGGGCACGGTCCTGCCCGCCGAGATCTACAATCCGACGACGAACAGCTGGCGGACCGTCGACAACATCAACGTCCCGCGCAACTACCACTCGACGGCGGTCCTACTGAAGGATGGGCGCGTGCTCTCCGCCGGCGGTGGCGCCTGCGGCAATGGCTGCGCTGCCAACCATCTCGACGGCCAGATCTACTCGCCGCCCTATCTCTTCGAGGCCAACAACACGCCAGCGGTCCGCCCCACCCTGTCCGTGCCCGCGGTCAACCAGGTCCACGCCGGCGATCAGATGGTGGTGACGGCGAGCGCTGCCACCACCTCGTTCTCGGTCGTGCGACTCTCGGCGACGACCCACCACCTGAACACCGACCAGCGCTTCCTCCCGATTCCCGCCGTCAACAATGGCAACGGGACCTTCACGCTGAGCTTCCCGGCCAATCCGAACACGCTGATCGTCGGCCACTACTACCTGTTCGCGCTCGACGCCGACGGAACGCCGTCGATCGGTGAGACGATCCAGGTCGTTCGAGACGTCCAGTCCGTGCCCAGTCCGACGTCGGTCTATCTCTCGGACCTGCCCTGGACGACCGCGACGAATGGCCTCGGGCCGGCCGAGCGCGACCGGAGCAACGGCGCCGTCGCCGTCGGCGACGGCGGCCCGATCCGTCTCAACAACGTGACGTAC
>JANNQH010000614.1:0-6297 GCA_031400655.1 Deltaproteobacteria bacterium
CGTGTACGTCCCGACGCCCGGGCCGCCGGAGTAGGCGCCGACGGTGGCGACGTTGACGATCCGGCCGCCGCTTCCCTGCTTCTGCATCTGCTTCGCCACCAGCGCTGCGAGGCGCACGGGGCCTTTCAGGTTCACCTGGTAAAGCTTGTCGAAGTACTCGCTCGTGAGATCCATGACGGTCACGGGCGCGGGATGGATGCCCGCGTTGTTGATGAGGACGTCGATCCGACCGAAGCGCTCGAGTGTGCGATCGACGAGGCGGGGCAGCGCGTCCCAGTCGCCCATGTGGCAGGCCGCGGCGAGGGTCGGGCGGCCCGATTCCTTCGTGATCGCGGCGGCGGCTTCGTCGCAGCGCCCCTGGTCGCGACTCGCGACGACGACCGATGCGCCTGCGCGCGAGAGACCGGAGGCAATAGAGCGGCCGAGTCCCTTGGTCGCGCCGGTCACGATGGCGACCTGGTCGGTCAGATCGAACAGCTGGGCGAGGGAAGGGTGCATTGGAGGGGAGCCTTTCAGAGCGTGTTCTTTCAGAGCGTATTGAAGCCGGCGATGAACTTTCCGGCGGTGGCGCCGCCATCGACGGGTAGATCGATTCCGGTCACCGAAGCCGACGCGTCCGAGGCGAGATAGAGAACAGCCTCGGCGATCGCCGAGAAGGGCGCCGTTCCCGGAATCCCGCGGTTCTCGTTGTAGGCCGCTGTCTGCTCCATGAAGGGCGCCAGCTTCTGGAGCCAGGGTCCGTACATCTCGAAGTTCCCGCCGGCCGGGCAGACGCTATTCGCGCGAATGCCGCTGCGACCAAGCTCGAGAGCGGCCGATTTGGCGAGGCCCCGGACGCCGAATTTCGAGGCGGAGTAGGCGGTGACGCCGTTCATGCCGACCAGGCCGTCGATCGAGCTGACGTACACGATCGAGCCTTTCTGCTGCGCCTTCATCGAGGGGACGACGGCGCGCGTGCCGAGGAAGGGGCCGACGGTGTTGACCTCGAGGACGCGGCGGAAGATGTCGCCCGGCGTGTTCTCGATCGAGCCGAGGTGGAGGATCGCGGCGTTGTGGACGAGGATGTCGATGCGGGCATGGGCACGCAAGGTCTCGCCGACGACGCGCTCCCAATCGCTCTCCCGCGTCACGTCGAGATCGGCGAAGCTCGCGTTCTTGCCGAGCTTTTCCGCCGTCTTCCGGCCGAGCT
This sequence comes from Deltaproteobacteria bacterium, assembly GCA_031400655.1. Taxonomy (GTDB): domain Bacteria; phylum Myxococcota_A; class UBA9160; order UBA9160; family UBA4427; genus UBA4427. Next base: position 1,190 of record JANNQH010000614.1, read on the forward strand.
CGGCGAGGATGTCGGTCAGCACGACGCGGGCCCCTTCGCGAATCAGGGTCGCGGCGATCGTCTCGCCCACGCCCCGCGCAGCGCCCGTCACGATGGCAACCCGGTTGTCGAGAGCTCCCATGGCGGTCTCCTTGGCCGTCTCGCCGGATTCAGTCGTCGAGGTTCGGGGCCCAGGTCGAGCCGTTGATGTGCGAGCCGCCGTCGACGAAGAGGGTGTTGCCCGTCAAATAACGCGAGCCCTCGCTCGCGAGGAAGAGGGCCACGGGCGAGATGTCGTCGTAGCAGTCGCCGATCCGGCCCATCGGATTGCTGCCGTCGGCGGCGGCCACGAGCTCGGGGTGCGCGCCCATCGTCGCGGCGAAGGAGGCGGATTTGGCGGCCGGACAGATCACGTTGGCCGTGATGCCGAGCGGCGCCCACTCGCGGGCGGCGGTGCGCGTGGCGGCGCGCAGCGCTTCCTTGCTCGTGTTGTACTCGGCCGTCCCCATGTGGGCGTTCACACCGTTGAGCGAGCAGATGTTCACGATCCGGCCATAGCCCTTCGCCTTCATGATCGGGTGGGCCGCGCACATCGCCCAGAAGGGACCCAGAAAACCCATGTTGATGCCGTGTTCCATCATCGCGACGGTTTTCTTTTCGATGCGGCCGATGCGACCCCCGCCCCAGGCGTTGTTGACGAGGATGTCGACGCCGCCCCACTTGTCGACGGTCGCCTGGATCATCCCCTCGACGTCTTCTTTCTTCGCAGCGTTCGTCTGCACGAAGTGGGCGGATTTGCCGAGCTTCTCCACCGTCGCACGGCCGGTATCGGGATTCAGCTCCGCGACGACGACGCGCGCCCCCTCTTCGACGAAGCGCTGGGCGATGGCCTGGCCGATGCCGAGGCCGGCTCCGGTGACGATGGCGATGCGGCCTTCGAGCTGTCCCATGGGACGATCCTCCAAGTGAGCGGACGCGACTAACGGACGTGGACGGGGAGGGCGGTGATCTCGCGCAGGAAAAGGTTGCGCGGGTCCCAGCGAACTCCACTCTCGTCGATCGTCGCGGTCGAGGGCAGGTGGTCGAGCAGGAACTCGACGAGGGTTCCGACCTGGAGACGGGCGAGATGGACGCCCAGGCAATAGCCCGAGCCGAACCCGAAGTTGAGACTGCCCTTCAGGTCGCGCTGGACGTCGAAGCGTTGCGGCTCGAGAAAGGCCCGGGGATCCCAGCCCGCGCCCATGATCGAGAGCAGCACGATCGTGCCCCGCGGAATCGTTTGGCCCTCCCAGAGAACGTCCTCGACGGCGACCCGGACGAGGAATTTCGTCGGGCTCTCGAAGCGGAGCAGCTCCATCACGGCGTTCTTCACGTCGGCGCGATTGCGCCGGAGCGCGTCGAATTCCTCTGGATGGGAGAGCAGGGTCTTCACGGCGAGCGAGGTCGTGAGGCGCGTCGTGTCGGTGCCGGCGGCGACGAGGATGACCAGCGCGCGCACGACGTCCTCCGTCGTGACGTCTCCCATGCCCGCGGCCATCTCGAGGGTCTGGGTCACCATGTCGTTCTGGGGATCGCGGCGGCGGCTCTCGACCGTCCGAGCGAGCACGTCGAACATCTGCTTCGCCGCGATCTCCGCCAGATCGCGGCAGGTGTCGTCGGCCAGCGGGTTGATGCCCCGGAAATAGTCCGGCGCCGCGCGCAAGAACACCTCGGCGTCCGCGCTCGACTCGTCGATTCCGAGCAGCTTCGAGATCACCATCAGCGGCACGGCCTGGACGAGCGAGACCATGTCTACGTCGCGCTCCCACTGGAGCGGCGCGCAGATCTTCTCGACCACGTCACTCACCGTCACCGCCATCTTGCGAATCATCGCGGGCTTGAAGTCAGGGGCGAGCATCTCGCGCATGCGCGCGAGTCCCTGCTGATCCCCGGCCACCGTCCGCCGCATCTGGGCTTCGAGCGTCGGCCATCGTTTCATCCGGTAATCGTCCTGCGCCGGATCGACGAGGCCTGCATCGGCGGGATTGCGCGACATCTGCGGGTGGTCGCAGAAGGCGCGCACGGCGTCGTAGCCGTGGACGGCGACGGCCTTCATCTCGGGGATGAAGACGAGACGATTGTCGCGGTGGAACTCGGCGAAATAGGGCTTGGGGTTTGCGGTGTAGTCGAGGGAGAAGGGATGGAAGGGAGCGAGAGTCATTCTTTCAACGTCCTGGCGCAAAGGCCTTGATGAGAGGGCGGATGAACACAGATTGAGCGAGCGGGTCGAGCCAGCGGTAGATCCGTCCGGAGACCATGATGGGCTTGCCTTTTTCGACGGCGTCGAGGCCTTCGCGGACGACCGTCTCCGCGCTGTACCAGAGGAAATCCGGCATGTGGCTCTTCATCTCGTCGAGGCCGGCGGTCGCGTGGAAATCGGTATGCGTGAAGCCGGGGCAGAGGGCCGAAACGTGGACGTTCGTGCCTTTCAGCATCAAGGCGAGCTCTTCGGAGAGCGCGATCAGATAGGCCTTCGAAGGCCCGTAGTGGGCGCCCGCCGCGCGCGCGATGCGACCGGCAAAGGACGCCACGTTGATGACCCGGCCAAAATTGCGCGCCTTCATCGGCGGAATGAACCAGTGACACATCTGCGTCGCCGAGATCATCATGAGCTCGAGGAATTCGGCCTGGGGGGCCCAGTCGGGCTCTTCGAGGAGATTCGGACCGGCGCTGCCGGCATTGTTGATCAGGTAGTCGACGTCGAGTCCCGAGTCCCGGGCGAACTCGAAAATCTCGCGCGGGGCGTCGCGGTGCGAGAGATCGGCGGGGCAGATCGCGACATCGACGCCGTGGCGCTCGCGCAGGGATTTCGCGACCTCTTCGAGCTTTTCCTTGCGGCGGGCGATGAGCAGGAGATCGATCTTCTGCGCCGCGAGCTGATTCGCAAACTCGACGCCGAGGCCGGCAGAGGCGCCGGTGATCAGGGCTCTTCGCGTCATGGCGTCGTCCTTCATGGGTCGGATGCTTTGGCTCGGGTGGGAGCGGTCGCGCCGTTACGTGTCTTAGCCTCGGCAGACTCTGGATGGCATCGCCTGCTCGGGAAAGGATGAGGCTAGCGTGATCGGGTGGGCGCGGTCGATATGGACCGGTTCTGCGCGATTCGGGGCGCATGGTGAGCCGCCGGTCATCGGTTAGGATCCGGCCGGCAATCGGCTCATCCAACCCGATCCTCCCAGGAGTCCTCTTCCCCTATGAGCTACGACAATCCCGCCAAGAGCCCGTCGAAGAGTCCCTCGAAAAAGGCCGGATCCAGCGGAAAAACCAGCAAGAACGCCATGCAGAGCGCGGCCGCGGCGAAGCTGCGACCGAGCTGGCCGAAGTCCGCAGCCGACTACACCCTCCTCCTCGTCGACGAGCCCGCGCCCCACGTCCGGCGCATCACGATGAATCGCCCCGAGAAGCGAAACGCCCTGAACCACGACCTGCGCGCCCAGATCCTCCACGCGCTACGCGCCGGCGATCAGGATCCGAACGTGCACGTCATGATCGTGCGAGGCGCCGGTCCGTCCTTTTCCGCAGGCTACGACCTCGGCGGCGGCAACGAAGGCGTCGAATATCCCTTCTTCACGCCAGGCGGCGAGGGCCAGTATCCGCGCCACGTGACCGAGACCTGGATGAGTATCTGGGAGCTGTCGAAGCCCGTGATCGCCCAGGTCCACGGCTATTGCCTCGCCGGCGGCAGCGAGCTCGCGACGGGCTGCGACGTCGTCTACATGGCCGAGGACGCGCAGATGGGATATCCCGCCGTCCGATTCGGCGTCCCCGACATGCAGTTCCACGCCTGGCTCGTCGGCATGCGCCGCGGCATGGAGATGGTGCTGACGGGCGACCCGATCAACGGCGTCGAAGCTGCTCAGCGCGGTTGGGCGACGCGCGCCTATCCCGCGGCGGAGCTCGAGGCGAAGACCCTCGAGATGGCGCAGCGCATCGCGTCGCTCCCGCCCGACATCGTCGCCCTCAACAAGCGCGCGGTGCATCGCCAGATGGAGGTCATGGGACTGCGGCAGGGCATCCGCCAGGGGACCGAGCTCTGCGCCATGGCGATCCACCAGAAGAGCTTCGGCGATTTCATCAGCCAGACCGGCGCCGGCAAGGGCAAGCTGATGACCGCGCTCCAGAAGCGCGACTCGAAGTTCGGCGACTACCGGACGGGCCACGCCGACACAAAGAAGGCGAAGAACGCGAAGAAGCCGAAGAAGAAGTGAAGCGAGCGGGCGTGCAGAAGGCGCCTGCCAGTGAGGGACCGCGACCGTGAAGCAAGCCGCGTCGAAGCGCTATCGCGTGATCCAGTGGGGCACCGGCAATGCCGGCCGCAAGGCGATCGGCGGCATCGTCCGCCATCCCGATCTCGAGCTGGTGGGCGTCCACGCCCATTCGCCCACCAAGCTCGGGCGGGACGCGGCTGAGCTCGGCGATCTGCGCGAAGCGACCGGCATCCGGGCGACGGACGACGTCGAGAAGCTGCTCGCCCTCGACGCCGACTGCGTCTCCTACATGGCGCAGGGCGAGACGCGCATCCGCGAGACCATCGACGATCTCTGCCGCATCCTCGCCTCGGGTAAGAACGTCGTGAACACGGCGATCGTATCGCTCGTCTATCCCCCTTTCGCGAGCCCGAAGATCCGTGATCGCCTCGAAGAAGCCTGCCGCGAGGGCGGCACGACGTTATTCACCTCCGGCTTCGATCCCGGCTGGTCGGGCGACGTCATCCCGCTCGCGCTCGCGTCGGTCTGCGAGCGCGTCGACGGGGTCCGCGTCTCCGAGCTGATGGACTACTCGACCTACGAAGATCCCGGCTTCACCGGCGTCTACTTCGGCTTCGGCCGCCCGCTCGACTTCGCGGCGCCGCTGCTCCAGCCGGGCATGTTGAAGGGCGGCTGGGGCGGCATGGTCGTGCTGCTGGCCGACGCGCTCGGCATCCAGCTCGACGAGATCCGGGAAGTTCACGAGCGACTGCCCGCGCCGGAGACCTTCGACACGAAGATGGGGCGAATCGAGAAGGGAACCTGCGCAGGCGTTCGCTTCGAGGTCCAGGGCATCGTGAACGGCAAGCCGATGCTCGTCGCCGCCCACGTCAACCGCTTGCGCGA
>JANNQH010000615.1:0-13205 GCA_031400655.1 Deltaproteobacteria bacterium
GCCGTCGACGTAGTCGGAGAGGTTTCCGAGCGCCGCCTCGATGCGGGGGCGTTCGCTGGCGATGCGTGAGCCGAAGGCCAGCGAGAGATCCCGCGACCAGGCGTGAAAGCGCGCGAAATCCGTGGGCGGGACGCCGAGCAGGTCGCCAATGACCCGCACGGGGTAGGGGGCGGCGAAAGCCTCGACGAATTCGCACGCGCTCGTGCCCGCGAGGGAGTCGAGGAACTCGCTTGCGGTGGCGCGCATCATCGGGCGCAGGCGCTCGACCTGACGCGGCGTGAAGGCGCGGGCGACGACGCGCCGCAGCCGCGCGTGGGGCTCGCCCTCCTTGTTCGAGAGGATCTGGCCGAACCATTCGCGCAGCAGGCCATCGTGAATCCCGGCCAGGTCGAGGGCGTCGCTTCCCTGCAGCCGGAAACGGCGCTCGTGGAGCAGCCAGTGGACGGCTTCGTAGTCGAGGAAGATCAGGCCCAGCGGCGTGGTCGCATACCAGGATCGTTCGCGGGCCTGGCGGTGTGCGCTGTGGATGTCGACGTCGTAGGCGGCGGAGAGCGTGTCGATGAAGGGCACCGCGGACGCCGTCTTCGAATCGGAGGTCGATTGTGCGGCGCTCATCGGCGGGGCTCCGCTGGGCCGAGCTTGCGCGCGCCGGCGAGATCGAAGAAGGCGCGCAGCCGCACGAAGCGCCCCTGCTCGTCGATCTCGGCCACGTCGATCACGTCGACCTCGAGCAGCTCGCCTTCCCGCGCGATCGTGGCGCACATCGGGACGGCACCCTCGCGACCGGCCACGCAGGCGGGACCCGTGATCTCGAGCTTGCGGGCGAGCTCGTTGTCGCGGTAGAAGGCGAGGATCGCATCGAGACCCGCGTGCACCGGCCCGCCCACCGGTATCTGGATCGACGCGTTCGGCGCATACAGCGAGACGATGCCCTGCACGTCGTTGGCGCTCACGCACTTGGCATAACGGCTGAAGACTTCGGCGAGGCCAGGCATCGAGCTCTCCTGCGAGCCCTTCGTCCGTGACGGCGGGGCCCGTACTGAATTTCCCGGGTCAGGACCCGAAGGTGTCACAATCGTCGGCGTTGCCGCTCGCGAGGCCGCGCTCGAGCCAATGCTTGCGCTGTTCGGAAGAGCCGTGGGTGAAAGACTCGGGGTGCACCCCGCGCCCGGACATCTTCTGGATGCGGTCGTCGCCGATCGCCGCCGCCGCGCGCAGCCCTTCCTCGATGTCGCCGGCCTCGAGCACGCCGCGCTTGCCCGCCTGGTGTCCCCAGACGCCGGCCAGGCAGTCGGCCTGCAGCTCCATCCGGACGGAGAGGTCGTTCGCCTGGCCGGGCTGGCTCTGTTGCTCCGCCCGGACCTGCTTTTCGATGCCCGTCAGCGCCTGGATGTGGTGGCCGATCTCGTGTGCCAGGACGTAGGCCTCGGCGAAATCGCCCGGGGCACCGAAGCGCGAGCGCAGCTCGTCGTAGAACGCGAGGTCGACATAGACCTTCCCATCCGCCGGGCAGTAGAAGGGCCCCATCTCCCGCTGTCCGACGCCGCACGCCGAGCGGGTCGCGTCGCGAAACAGCACGAGCTTGGCCTCGCGATAGCCGGGCACGAGCGTCGACCAGCTTGCCTGGATGTCGTCGAGCACGAAGGAGACGAAGTCGACCTGCTTGTCTTCTTCGGCGCTGCTCTCGACCGGGGCGCCCGATCCTGTCGCCCCGGCGCTCTCGTCCGCGAAGCCGCCCTGGGCGCCCTGGAAGTCCGTGCCGGGATCGCCGCCCGCACCGCCGAGGAGCGAGAGCGGATTGATGCCGAGTAAGTACATCACGACGAGCATCACGAGCAGACCCGTGAGACTGAAGCGCCCGTTGCGGCCGCGTGGAATCGGAATCCCGATGCGCTGACCAGAGAGCCCGCCCGGAAGGCCGGAGGAAGAGTCGCCGTCGCCCTCGCCGCGCCGGTCCTCGAGATTCTCGCTGCGACCCTTGCGTTCCCAGCGCATGACGCCCTCCGATGGGTCCGGTATTCCGGGGAACCTTAGATAAAGGAGTGATAGATCGAACGGGACTAGGCGACCAGCTCCCAGCGGGCCGAGCCGTCGGACGCAGTCGTCCGTCGCGCGCGGCCCTCGCGCTCGAGCTTCAGCAGGTGGGCCGTCACCGATTGTCCCGCCGCGCCAAACAGGCTCTCGGGGTAGCCGACGTAGATCCGGCGCACCATCGCCGGCACTTCCGACAGCCCTGCAGAAAGTGCGGCCAGGATCTGGCGCTCCCGCTCGCGGCGATGAGCGATGTACTCCTCGATCTTGGCGACACCGCGTTCGATGCGCGGGCCGTGGGCGGGATAGATCTGGCGCGGCGCTTCAGCGAGCAGCCGGTCGAGGGACGTCATGTAGTCGCCGAGATCTCCCGAACCGCCGGGAATCACTGTCGTGCCGACGCCGAGGACATTGTCGCCGCTGAAGAGATTCTGTTCCTGCTCGAGCACGAAACAGAGATGGTCAGGGGCATGGCCCGGGGTGTAGACGGCGCGCAGGCGAGCGCCTTCGGTTTCGACGACGTCGCCGTGGTCGATGTGCTCGAGCTTGCAATGCGCCTGGCGATCGGGTTCGGAAACAGAGATCGCGCTGACGCCGCCACCCGGTCCCGCGAGCCCCGTCTCGCTCGGCCACGGCCGCTTGTAGACCGGGAGCTCGCCGAAATGCGCCCGCACCTGGTCGACGCCGCCGATGTGATCGGGATGGGCGTGGGTGAGGACGATGCCCTCGAGGCCGTCGCAGCCGACGCGGGCGAGGGCTTCTTCGAGAACCGGCATGTAGGCATCGAGGCCGGAGCCGGTGTCGAGCAGCAGGCGCTTCTTGCCGGTGCCGACGAGATAGGTGTTGGTGCCCGGGCCGGTGAACATCGACGGGTTCTGGCCGAGCGCGACACCGACGCAGGGCGAGAGCTCGAGCACGTTGGGCAGCAGCGTGCCGCCCAGGATCGCCGGATTCGAATCCGCCATCGTCGTCCGTTCCTTTCAGCTGCCCGCCACCATCATGGCGGCGATCCGGATCGGGGGCGATGCGGTGCGGCCGTGCCACTCGAGCTCGCTGCCGACCCGATCGACGCCGAGCAGCATGTCCTGCATGCGGCTCGCGATCGTGATCTCCTCGACCGGATGGACGATCTCGCCCTTTTCGATCCAGAGCCCCGCCGCGCCGCGCGAATAATCCCCGGTCGTCGGATTGAATCCCATGCCGATCAGCTCGGTGACCAGCAGGCCCCGGTCGATCTCGGCGATCAGCTCTTCCAGGGTCTTCTGGCCAGGCTCGAGCCAGAGATTCGTGGTGCCGACGCGGGGCGCGGATCCGGTGCCGCGGGCGGCGCTGCCGGTCGAGGTGAGGCCGAGCTTGCGGGACGAATAGTGGTCGAGGAGCCAGCTCTCGAGGCGCCCGTTGCGGACGAGGACGTTGCGCCGCGTGGCGAGGCCTTCGCCGTCGAAGGGCTTGCTCCCGAGTCGGCCCGGCAGTCTGCCGTCGTCGATCACGCTCACGAGCTCGCTCGCGATCTGCTCGCCCATCCTTCCCTCGAGAAAGCTCGATTGGCGGTAGATCGAATAGCCACTCACACACGACGCGAGCTGTCCGACGAGACTCGGCGCCGTCCGTGAATCGAAGAGCACCGGCACTTCGCTGGTCGTGATCCGCTTTGCACCGAGGCGGCGGAGCGCGCGCCGCGCGGCCGTGCGGCCGACCTCCGCTGCGTCCTCGAGATCGGCGAGCCGGCGGGCGCTCGTCGACCAGTGATCGCGCTGCATGCCGCCGTCGCCCTGGGCGATCGGCTCGCAGAAAAGCCCGTGGGAGGCCGACGCGTAGTCGCCGACGAAGCCCTGGCTATTCGCGTAGACGACGTGGGCGAAGCCCGAGCTCGCCTGGCTGCCTTCGGAGTTGATGATGCGCGGGTCGCTCTTGCGGGCGGCGGACTCGGCTCGCCGTGCCTCCGCGATTCGCGCGGCGATTGCGACGCCGTGGTCCGCGGGATCGAAGAGGGCGAGCTCGGGTCGGTCGCTCGCGAAGCCGGCGTCGGGGAGTCCCGCATGGGGATCGGGGGCCGTCTCGCGGGCGAGGGCGACCGCTTCGTGGGCCATGCGCTCGACGGTCTGCGGCGCGAGATCACTCGTCGAGACGATCGCGGTCCGCATGCCGCCCGTCCCGGCGACGAGGGCGCGGATGCCGAGCCCGCGGCCCTGGGCCTGCTTCACGAACTCGATCTCCTGGTCGCGCACCCGGACCTCGCGGTCGTCACCTTCGACGAGCAGCACGTCGGCCTGGGTCGCTCCGGCCTTGCGCGCAGCCTCGAGGGCGTGGAGCGCGATCGACTCGAGGGCCTCGCGGCGCTTTTCGGAGCTCATGCTGACGGCGCTCATCCTTCGGTGCCTCCGACGGTCAGGGCATCGACGCGGATCGTGGGTAGGCCGACACCGACCGGCACGCCCTGGCCGTCCTTGCCGCAGGTCCCGACGCCCTGGTCGAGGGCCAGGTCGTGGCCGATACGGCTCACGCGCATCAACACGTCGGGGCCGTTGCCGATCAGGGTCGCGCCCTTCACCGGCGCCCCGATGCGGCCGTCTTCGATGCGATAGGCCTCGGAGGCACTGAAGACGAACTTCCCGCTCGTGATGTCGACCTGGCCGCCGCCGAAGGAGACGGCGTAGAGCCCGTTCTTCACGGAGCGCAGGATTTCTTCGGGATCGTCCTGGCCCGCCAGCATGAAGGTGTTCGTCATGCGCGGGAGCGGGAGGTGCGCATAGCTCTCGCGCCGGCCGTTGCCGGTCGGCGGGACGCCCATCAGGCGCGCGTTCAAGCGATCCTGCAGGTAGCTCGTGAGAATGCCGTCTTCGATCAGGACGTTGCGGCGGGTCGGCGTGCCCTCGTCGTCGACGTTGAGCGATCCTCGCCGGCCCGGGAGCGTGCCGTCGTCGACGACCGTGACGCCCGGAGCGGCGACGCGCTGGCCGAGCTTGTCCCAGAAGGCCGACGTCTTTTTGCGGTTGAAGTCGCCCTCGAGACCGTGGCCGATCGCTTCATGGAGCAGGATGCCAGGCCAACCTGGACCGAGCACGACGTCGAGGGTGCCGGCCGGGCAGGGCCGCGCCTCGAGATTCAGGAGCGCGATCCGCACCGCCTCGTCTACCAGCGGTCGCCAGCGCGCCGGATCCTGGAGCACCGACAGGTCGAAGCGCCCGCCTGCGCCCTGGTAGCCGACCTCGCGCCGCGCCCCTTCCGCCGCGATCACCTGGACGTTCACGCGCACCAGCGGCAGCACGTCGGCGACCCGCGTCCCGTCGCTCGCGGCGACCAACATGTGCTTGTGCTGGCAGACGACGCTCGCCATCACCTGCTGGACGCGCGGGTCCCGGGCGCGCGCATAACGGTCGATCTCGTTCAGCCAGCTGACCTTCTGGGTCACCGGAATTTCGGTGGGCGGTGTCGCCACCGGATAGAGGTTGCGCGCGTCCCCGCGCGACGCGAGCGAGACCGGCGCGCTCGCTCGCCCGTCGTCGGCGATCGCGCCGGCGGTCGACGCCGCGAGCCGCGCGCTCTCGATGCTGATGTCGTCGGAGTGGGCATAACCCTGGCGCTCGCCGCGGACGGCGCGGACGCCGACACCCTGCTCGACGTGGCGATCGCCGGACTTGACGAGGCCCTCTTCGAGGGACACCGAATCGGTCGTGGTGTGCTCGAAGTAGAGATCGGCAGCGTCGAGCTGCCGTTCGAGGGCCGTCTCGAGCACCTGCTCGAGCATCCGATCGGAGAGGTCGAAGCGGTCGTGGAAGAAGGCGAGGGCGCGCTCGCTGGCGGGCGCGTCGGTCGCATTCGGCGGATTCATGATGGGGGACTCTCTTCGCGGTGCGCGCTTCACTTCCGGGTGCGCGGGAGGTTTGGCGAGCTTAGCGGCCTCGCCGCTCGCTTTCGCGGATGGGCGCTTCGAGCCGATCGGCCAGCGCTGCGAGGTCGGGCAGATCGCGCACGTCGAAGACCTGAAGGCCGAGCTCGGCGATCGCCGTGAGCACCTCCGGCGCGTCGTCGCCGACGTAGGCGAGCTCGTCGAGGCGAACGCCGAGGGCCTCGGCGAGGGCTTCGAAGAGGCCCTGTTCAGGCTTCGCCCGGCGGGCGTCGATCGGGATCTCAATTCGATCAAAAAATTCTTTTAGATCAAGCCCTTCGAGAATTTCAGGCAAGCGATGGTCGAAGTTGCTCGCGAGCGCGAGGTGAAGGCCTGTGGCCCGCAGCTGCGTGAGGAGCGTCCGGGCGCCGGGTCGCACCTGCCACGCCTCGGCGCTGCGGAACCGCTCGAAGAGCGAGCGGGCGAATGCCTTCGGATCGGCGAATCGAACCGTGCTGTCGGTCGCCTGGAAGGTCTGGCGCACTCGCTCACTCCACCACTCGATCTCCGCCGCCTCGCGCTCGGCGCGGGTCGTGCCGGCGGTGCTCGCTTGCGTGAGCGCCGGCGCCCCGCGCAGCACGCGCGCGAAGGCGTCGTCGAGGCGCCAGGCCGGGAGCGTGACGCCGACTTCCCGGGCGGCGCGGCTGTAGACCGTGCCCACGCTCTCCCGGATTTCGATCAGCGTCCCCGTCGCGTCGAAGCAGACCGCGCGGATCGTCATGCGGGCGAGCCGTCCGGTTTGCGCGCGTCGGCGACGAAGCAGTCGGGCAGATCGCGTTTTTCGTCGGGGGCCTCGCGCTGCAGGCGCACGTCCTCGAGTCCCGCGCGAGCGAGCCAGCCCGTGACGAGCTCGGGCGCGAAGCCGAGCCACAGCAGGCCGAGGTCCTGCTCCATCCAGGCGTGCTCGTGGGGCAGGAAATCGACGAGCACGACCCGGCCCCCGGGCTTTACGACGCGGGCCATCTCGCGCACCGCCCGCTCCGGCTCTTCGAGCGAATGCAGCACCATGTGGGCAAAGGCGGCATCGACGCTCTGGTCGGGCAGGGGAAGCGCGTGGGCGTCACCGGCCTTGAACTCCACCCGGCCGCGTGAGCCCGCGGCTTCGAGGGACCATTTCTGGCGCGCCGCGTCGAGCATCGCTTCGGAGCGGTCGATGCCAACGACGTCGAGGCCCTGGCGTGCAAGCTCGAGGGCGAGGATGCCGGTGCCGGTCCCGATGTCGGCAACGCGCTGCGGTGGGCGCACGAGCGTCATGATCGCCCGGGCGCGCAGCAGGTCGTCGCCGAACACGCGCCGCAGCGCGTCCCAATCGGGGCCGACCTCCTCGAAGAAGTCGCGCCCGGCGCGCGCGCTCCGGCCGGCGAGTGTGCGCCGCAGCAGCGCATCGTCGCGGTCCGCCGTCGGATCGCCGAGCAGGCTGTTGCGGGCGAGATTCCAGGCGTCGCGCCACGCGCCCGACTCGGGCAGGCTCGAGCGATAGGCGACGTAGGTGCCCTTGCGGCGATCGGTGAGCAGGCCTGCTTCACGCAGGATCGCGAGATGGCGTGAGACCCGCGACTGGGCCATGCCGAGGATCGACATCAGCTCGCCGACGAGCAGCTCCTGCTGCTCGAGCAGTCGCAGGATCCGCACCCGCGTCGGATCGGAGAAGGTCTTGAACACCTTCTGCAGGAGCTCGGAGGCATTCGTCGTCATGCGGGGCCCTCGTGCCCGCTGCGTCCGCGCATCATCCGGCGCCCGCGCCCGGCGGTCTCGGCGCCGACCGGCCGGCCGCCGCACCGGCATCGAGGGGCGTCATCTCGGGCGCCGCGGCGGTCCCGCGAATCTGCATGGCAGCGCGGCCGTCGGGGCTGATCGGAAGCCCTGCGCCGATTGCGAGCGCGCGCAGCTCGGCGTCGGCGATCTCGAGCTCGGCGCGCAGGTCGAGAGGCGGCGGCTGGCTGCGGTGGACGAGTCCGATCTCGCCGGAGAGCGTTCCGCGCAGCTGGTCGCCCTCGAGCTTCAGGTTCTCGATCCGCGTCGCGCCGCTCTCGAGGATCAAGAGCGTGCCGGTCGCCCGGGTGAAGACGATCGGACGGGGGATCAGACTCGCCTCGAAGCGGAGTGCGGGGGAATCGAAGTCGACGCGGCCGCGCAGTGTGCCGCCCGGATCGAGCGCGACGTTCGCTTCGGCAGCGAGCTCCCCGGCCACGCGCATCCCCGCGGCATCGAGGCGTAGCGGCAGCCGTTCGATCGCGACGCGCTGGACGCGGCCGTCGAAGGCGGGCGCCGATCCGAGCAGCAGCACACCGTCGACGACCCCGAGCTCGCTGTCGGCGAAGATGCGCAGGCGCGGCTCGCCGTGCAGCCAGGAAGTCGAGAAGCGCGGCGCGACCTCGAGCACGCTCACCCGCAGCACGCGCACCGAGGGATGCTCGATCACCACGTTGCGCGCCCGCAGCACCGGCCCCCGCGCGGTCACCGTGGGGGCGAGATCTTCGAGGCTGACACGCGCGCCGCTGGCAGCCCCGATCTCGAAGGCGAGCCGCCGGGCGACGGCATCCCAGGGAAACAGGATCGCCACGAACACGAGAGTGACCAGCGCGGCGAGCGGGAGTAGGACGTAGAGCGGGAGCAATCCCGTCCGGGCGGCGCGCTTCGAGGCATTCATGTCCGGCACGCGCGTACTCTATGCGCTCAAGGGCTTGAAGCCCGAGACCGAGAATGTGACGTCGATCAGATCTGCCGCACCGCCGGTGGCGTTGAGCCCGGCGCGTCGCTTGATACGCAGACTCTTGACCGAGAGCGGCTGCTCCGCCGTCTCGATGCTCGCCAGATAGTTGACGGCCTGCTGCAGCGTCACGTTCTTGAGGCTCACCTCGACCTTCGTCTCCTCGTAGCGCGCGCTCTCCCCCGACTGTCGCTTCTCCATCGAGGTCGGCTTCACCCCGGCGCGGGCCGCGAGCGACTCGAGCAGCGTCAGCAGGTTCTGGCCTTCCCCGCCGCCCTGGATCCGCCCTTCGACCAGCTGGAGCCGAGTACTCAGGTCGTCCCACTCGCGCTTCATGCGCTGCATCTGGGCGAGCTGGCGCTCGGAGTCCATGGCGCTCTCCCGCGCATGCTCGACGGCGCCTCGGATCGGCAGGATCACGCCGAACACCAGGATCGCGAGGGCGAGGGCCGCGCCGGCCGCGCCGACGAGCACCCGCTCGCGCGGGGCGAGGCCATCCCACAGGACCTGGATGCGTCCGATGATCTCATTCATGCGTCGCCTGCCTGTCCGTCCGACTCGTCGACGGCGAGCGGAATGCTGACGTCGAAGCTCACGCCGCCCGTCTTGCTGTCGGTCTTGACCGAGCCCGCCACCTTGGCCCCGCGAAAGGCCTGGTTGGCGGACAGGACGGCCGTCAGGCGATCCGCCGCCTCGTAGCCGCCCGCCGCCACGTCGAGGCGGATCTGGTTGCGGTCGATCGTGACCTCGTTGATGCGGACCTCGAGGTCCTTGGGGATCGCCCGCGAGAGCTCGGCGAGCAGCAGCAGCGCCGAGTGATCGCCGCCGTAGAGCCCGAGGAAATCGGCACGCTCCCGGGCCGAGCGCAGCTCGCTGCCGAAGGCGTTGGCGGGCTCCTCGGGGACGGGCTGTTTATCGGGAAAGGCTTCGGTGAAGAGCGCGGACATGGCCTGCTCGTGGCGCTGGGCGCGGCGGTGCTGGAACACGATCGTCGTGATGGTGCTGACGACGAGCAGTCCGGCGAGCAGTCCGGCGAGCAGCACGGTGGGACGGAGCTCGCGGCCGAAGTAGGCGGCGAGGTCCTGGCGGAACGCGTGCTCGCCCTGGCGGAAATTCATCTTCGTGACGGATTCGCCGGAAAGTCGCAGCGCGAGCGCCAGGGCCGGGGCGAAGAGCACGGCGTCGATGCCTTCCACGAGCTTCGCGTGCGGCGCGTCGGCGGGCATCCGCAAGCGGTGGGCGGGGAGGCCCGTCCGCTTCGACAAGACTTCGTCGATGCGGTCGAGGCGCGCGCTGCCGCCCATCAGCGTCAGCTTCGCCTCGCGCACTGCGGGTCCGGCGCCCTGGCGCGCTTGCGCGGCCTCGAGGGTGCGCACCGCCTCCCGGGCGATTCGCTCGACCAGCTCCGCTACGCCGGGCGAGCCCGGACTGCCGCCGCGGCCGAGGATGCCACCCTCGCATTTGCGCTCTTCCGCCGCGGCGAGGGAGAGCCCGGTCTCGCGCGCGATTGCCTCGGTCATCGCGCGGCCCGCGACCGGGATGCTATGCGAGAGGACCGGTCGGCCGTCGAACAGGGCGCAGAAGGTCGTCTTCTCGTGCCCGATGTCGACGAGTAGATGGGTCCCTTCCAGCCGGAAGACCGGCGCCAGATTCGCGAGCACGAGCCCCTCGGCCTCGATCACGTGGGGATCGCAGCCGCCTTCCTGGCAGCGGCCCAGCGCTTCCGCCACGTGCACGCGTTTGGCCAGGGTCGCGGCCACGACGCCCTGGTTCTTCTCTGCCCGCAGCAGATTCCAGTCGACGAAGATGTCGTCGAGGCGGAACGGGGTCTCGGCCTCGATCTCGAAGGGAATCGCCTGGGCGAGGCGGCGGGTGTCGCTGAAGGGAAACTCGAGGCGTCGGGTCGAGAGCTGGCTCGCCGGCAGCGCGGTCGCCACGTGGCCGGTCGGGAGCTTGTGCATCGCGATGAAGCGTTGGAGATGCTCGGCCAAGGGCGCGTTCAGGTCGATCCGGGGATGCACCCGGAATTGCCCCGGCTCGAGATTGCGCGGGGAGACCCGAAGCTCCACCGCTTTGAGCGTGTGGCTTCCCAGGTCGAGACCGAGCACGCTGCGCTCGAAGATCGCCATGCCTAGACTGATGCTCCCGCTTGATCCGCCTGCTGAAGGCCTGATCGTCGTTTCGTCCGATACAAGCGCGAGCCTGTGAGCTTCGCCCCGATTTCGGCTAGTCGGTTCCCCGCAGGCGGCGCCAAGATAGCAGCAAGGGCCCTTCGGCCGAGCGGGTATCGATGATCGCCTCGATGCGCCGGACGAGATTGTCGACGCGCGCCTCCGCGACGACCCGGAAGACGCTGGGCTTGGCCGGCAGCTCGATCGGGGGGTAGAGCGAGCCCTCCGCCAGGGCCCCGTTCGCCACCTCGTTGACCGCAACGCAGCGCTTCGGATCCCCGCCGTCGTCGCCGCAGATGAGCTTTCCCTCGCTCCGGATCTTCCAGAGTGCCCGCACCGTCTTCTCTCCGACGAGCCGCCGATCGCCGTCGACCCCGGCGTAGACCAGGCCGAGCACCCAGGGTTGTGCCCGATTCAGATTGATGCCGTCGTGCCCCCCGATCGGGTGCACCGTGATCGACTCGCGCATCGCCTCGAGCAGGCGCCCGTCGACCCCCTCGACGAGGCCGATCTCCTCGAAGGAGAGAAACGGGCCATTGCGCGCGCGGTAGGGCGGGTCCTGCTCCTGGTAGTAGGCGTCCTCGTCGCGGCCGTCCCGGGCCGTCGAGTCGCCGTCCATGTAGTCGATCAGATTGCGGGCGATCGCTTCCTCGTCATAGCTCTTCTCCTCGCGGGTCCCGTCCATGCCCTCGACGATGTAGGTCAGGACCTCGGTCAGATACTGCTCGGCGTCGTCGAGGGATTCCCCGGCATCTTCCTCGGGCTGTGCACCGATCCCGTCGTCTTCCCCGTCTTTCTCGGCGGGCGGCTTCACGAGGGCATTCAGGTTCAGGCGCGCGCCTTCATCTTCGATCGTGATCCGGAGCGTCCGCTCGCGCGAGAACTCGAGCGGAAAATCCCCGACGCGTTCCCACAGGTCTCCACTCGGCAACAGAGCGCTCGCGAGGCTCGGGGGCTGGGCTCGCCGTCGGGTTCGCGGGGTTGGCGCTGGCATTGGCCTCGGCATCGGCGTTCGCAGCCGCGTCCTTCAAGTGGGCGAGGAACACGACGGCCTCCGCGATCCGGATTCCGCCGCGGGCGAGGGCGTCGGCTTCCGCGGCGGCAAGGCGATTCTGGGCGATCGTCGTGTCGATGATCGCGCGCCGCTGGAAGGCGTAGACGGCGGTGATCAGCGCGAAGATCAGGACGAGCACGATCGCGAGCACGATGCCGCGCTCGCGACGCGCGCTGCGCGAACGATCGATCGGCGCCCGGCTCGTCACGCTGCGCAGTCCTCCGACGCCCGCGCGGCGATTGCGGGATAGGTCGTCTGGATCGTGCTCCAACAGGTCTTGGCGGAATCGCGCAGCACTTCGCAGAGCCGATCGTCGCCGCCGCAGCTGTCGGCGAGCAGCTCCTGGTACCAGCTGGAGTCTCCCTTCGCGAGGCATTGATCGACGGTCACGCAGTCGAGCGTTTCCTCCTCGTCCTGGCCGAGGGCAATGATCGCGGCGACGTCGAGTGGCTGCATCACGAGGGCGACGCGCCGCGTCTGGAGCAGTCCTGGCAGCTCGCTGGCCTCCGGATTCTCCTCGGCCTCCCCGCTGCGCGCTGGTCGCATCATCTGGATCGAGATCTCGACCGCATCGGGCATCGCCTGCTCGGGCGGTGCGAAGGTCGAGTCCCACTCGTCCTGCCAGCTGCCCTCGAAGTCGAGCCAGCGCACGCCGAACGCGGCGATGTCGACGGCGACGCGCATCGAGCCCGGGCTGTCGGGTCCTGGAAATTCGCGCGCGGCCTCGCTCGGCGGACGCGGTGAGCGCCAACGCCAGAGGACCGTTTTGCCGTCCTCGTCCTGTGCGAGGAAGTAGGCGACCTCGATCCAGGCGGAAGAACCCTCCGCCGCATTCGCCCGGGGTCCCGCCTGGGTCACGAATCGAAAGGAGGTCGAGCCGAATTCCCCTGGCTCCGTGCCGATGAAGCGCCAGGGGTAGGCGTCGGGCTCCTCCTCTTCGTCTCCCGGGACGAGAAACAGCGCGCCCGCGAAATCCGCGCCGATCAGATCGAGGGCGGCGATGGCCGAAAGACGCTCGCGCATCAGGGACGTTGCGGCTTCCCGCTGGCGTCCGTTCTCGACGAAGATCCCCGTCACGAACGCGAGGATCACGACCGTCATGAAGAAGGCGGCGACGACCTCGATCAGCGTGAAGCCCTGGCTGGTACGGGACGCGTGCGTCATGGGGCGGGTTGGCCTCCGCGTCCCGGATCGAGGGGATTGGGCTGACCGAGATCCGGTTTCCCGTCCTCATCGCCAGCGTCCTCGCCGGCGCCCCCCGCCGCCTCGAATAGCGCCGCGAACTCGACCTCCGCCGCCTGCCAATCGAAGGCGAAGGTCGTGCGGGTGATGGATTCCGGGCCGTCAGCT
>JANNQH010000616.1:0-2391 GCA_031400655.1 Deltaproteobacteria bacterium
GACGCTCGCGAGGTCGCTCGTCCCACTCCAGTTGAAGCCGGCGACGAGGGGATCCAGGGCGGTGCCGTTCGGAATCAGGCTCCAGGTGATGACGCCGCCCGGGGTGCCCAGGTCGTTGCTGCCCCATTTGAGGGCCTGATCGTTCCCGAACGGAAAGACGTTGTAGGCAGCCGCGTCGCCGGCGAGCAGGATCGTCGCCGCGAGCACGGGCAGGAGCTTGAAACGCATGCGAATCCCCTGGATGAAAAGCGCCCTCATGCTCGCTCGCAGGCTAGCGATTCCGGGCCAGCGGCGCCCCGTGCTAGGGTCGCCGGCATGCCGCTGCGCATCGTGCAATGGACCACCGGCCTCGTCGGCCGCAGTGCCGTGAAGGCCGTCCTCGACCACCCGGATCTCGAGCTCGTCGGATGTTATGCCTGGAGTGCTGACAAGGTCGGGAAGGACGTCGGCGAGCTCTGCGGCCTGGGCCCGATCGGGGTCACGACGACCGACGACATCGACGCGATTCTCGCCCTGCGCCCGGACTGTGTGCTCTACATGCCGCTGCAATGGGTGGTCGACGACATGCTGCGGCTGCTCGAGGCGGGCGTGAACGTCGTTTCGACCGCCAACTTCATCACCGGGAAGTCCTACGGCGAGAAAGACATGCTCCGGCTCGATGAGGCCGCGCGCCGCGGCGGCGTCTCGCTCTACGGGTCGGGCATCAATCCAGGCCTCGCGAACGTGCTCGGGCTCGTCTCGACGGCCGTCTGCCGACGGGTCGATCGCGTATCCGTCCTCGAGTCCGTCGACGCGACGGCCTACGCCTCCGCCCAGACCTGGCTCGACATCGGCTTCGCCTCGCCCCCCGATACGCCGGGCCTCTACGAGCGCGCACGCCAGCGCATGCTCGTCTTCCTCGACGCCGTCGAAATGATGGCTTCGGCGCTCGAGGTCGCGCTCGACGAGGTTCGCTTCGACGTCGAGTTCGGAACGGCGACGAGGGACCTCGACCTCGGCTACATGAAGATTGCGCGGGGCACGATCTGCGGGCTCAAGGGCGTCTGGTCGGGCCGCGTGAACGGCAAGTCGATCATCGAGCTCGGGCTGTGCTGGCGACTCGGCGATGCGATGGAGCCGGACTGGCCGACCGAGGAGGGCTACGTCATCGAGGTCGACGGTGTCCCGAGCGTGCGCGCGCGCTTCGCGATCCAGTACCCCGCGAACCTGACCGATTTCGGTGTCGCGACGGCGAACCCCGCCGTGAACGCGATCCGGGCCGTCGTGGCGGCGGCGCCGGGACTCGTCACTGCCGACCAGCTGCCCTTGATCATGGCGTCGGGGCTCGTCGCGACCGCGTGAGCGGCGCGGGCGACCCACCAGGCCGATTGCCAGCACCCCCACCGCGACCGCCGCGGGGAGCTCGGGCTCCGGCAACCCGATCACGAGCGGATCGTGATCCGAGGTCCGGAACTCGTCCGGCGCGTAGAGGGACAGCGCCGATGGCTTCGCCTCGAAGGGGGCCTCGCCCGCGTCGGCGATCGGATCGTCGTAGTCGAAGGCCGGGGGCTCGTCGGCGTTGATCGGCCACGGCGCGGCGCCGGTGACCTGCGAGGCCAGCGAGGCGCTTGCGAGCGCATGATCGAGGCGCCCGGTCTGGCCGTCGAAGACGTAGCCATATGCGGTGGGTCCGGCATGGCGGCGGATCAGATCGATGAAGTCGTCCGCCGTGCCCGCCGCGTCGTCCGTGCCCGCGAGGAGTGCTCGCACGGGATCTTCGCGGCTGTAGCTGTTGAGGTCGCCGATGACCATGAAATCCGGATCACCGCTCGCGGTCGGATCGCTCGCAAGCCAGTCGACGAGGGCACGCGCGGCGGAGGTGCGGGTGGCGTTGCAGTTGCCCTGACCGTCGCTGGTGTCGGGGTCGCCGAGAAAGGCGCAGCTCGAGCCCTTCGACTTCAGGTGGGCGACGGCGAGCGTGAAGCGCCGCCCCGTCGCGAGCTCGCGGAAGCTCTGCGCCAGCACCGGGCGATTGCGTAGGGCGTCGAAGCGGGGATCGACGGCCGCGTCGAGGATCGCGGGGCTTTCCATCGGCGCCACGGTCGCGGGCTCATACAGGAGCGCTACCCGGATCGCGTCGCTGCCGATCGGGCCCGTGTCGACGAACGCGAAGGGTCCGCAGCCGGGTACGGCGTTGGCTGCGCCGACGAGGGCGCTCGTCGCAGCGGACGCGTCGTTCTCCATCTCCATCAAGCCGACGATGTCCGGATCCAGGCGACACAGGGCCGCGACGAGCTTGTCCGTCTGCCGCTCGAGCTCCGCCGCCGAGTCGGCGCCACGGCAATCCAGGGCTCCGCCGGGCCCGCACGGACCGCTCGAATTCGAAGGGGTCGTGTCGAGGGTCGCAAAGTA
>JANNQH010000617.1:0-2803 GCA_031400655.1 Deltaproteobacteria bacterium
CCCTCGACCGCCTCGACATGGGCCGTCCCGTAGCTGCTCTTCACCCGCACCACGTGAGGTGGAAAGTCATACGCCTTCTCGACGCCCCCGACGGCCCGGGAGACCTTGATCCACCACTCATTCTCTTCGTGATCGGCCGGATTCGGAAGCGTCTGCTTCACCTTCCCCTCGAACTCGACGAAGCTGTAGCCCTGATGGGTGCAGCGGGCGGTCACCGCGTCGCCGAAGCGGTAGTAGTCGGTGTCGCAGGGGAACTTCGGCTGGCCGTTCATGTCGCGGCTGATGAAGATCGCCGACTCCTGATCGATTCCGTAGCCCAGGGTGTAGTGGCCCTGGACCCCGCGATAGTCGGCGTCGACCGTGATGAAGATCCCGTACTCGGGCACGTCGGGCACCGCGACCTGGTAGATCGAAAGATGCACATTCGGCTCGCGCCCCGGATCGATGCCCGGCGGGAGCAGCGGCGCGATCCGCGACTTGTCCGTCCGGTAGTCGATCTTGAGGATCGGCCAATTCGAGATCCCCGCGCCGTCGATCTGGGGTCCTGTCATCTCACGGTCTCCTCTCTAGAAACAAAGAGTCAGCACGCCTCGAACAGTGAAGCGAAGCCCTGTCCGCCGCCGACGCACATCGTGACGATGCCGTAGCGCTTGCCGGAGCGTCGCAGCTGGCGGATCAGCAGGCCCGTCATGCGCGAGCCCGTCATGCCGAAGGGATGGCCGATCGAGATCGAGCCGCCCGCCGGGTTGAGCTTCTCGTTCGCAATGCCGAGCTGACGCTGGCAGTAGAGGAGCTGCGAAGCGAAGGCCTCATTGAGCTCGACGATGTCGATGTCTTCGATCTTGAGGCCATGGCGCTTCAGCAGCTTCGGCACCGCGAAGACCGGACCGATGCCCATCTCCTCGGGTCCGCAGCCCGCCACCGCCGAGCCCCGGTAGATCGCGAGGGGCTGGATGTTCAGCTGCTTGGCCCGCTCCATCGACATGAGGAGCGTCGCCGAGGCTCCATCCGAGAGCTGCGAGGCGTTGCCCGCCGTCACGGTCCCGCCCTCTTCCGGCTTCTTGAAGACCGGCGCCAGCTTCTGGAGCCCAGCGAGCGTCGTATCGGCGCGGTTGCACTCGTCCTTCTCGACGGTGAAGGACTCCTCGAAGGGCTCGCCTTCCTTCGGCGTCACCTTGCGGGTCACCTTCATCGGCGCGATCTCTTCCCGGATGTGTCCCGCCGCCGCGGCCTTCGCATAACGCTGCTGGCTCTGGAGCGCATAGGCGTCCTGGTCTTCGCGGGAGATCTTGTAGCGCTCGGCCACGATCTCGGCGGTGATGCCCATCGGGTAGTAAAGGCCGGGGAAGCGCGTGGCCGCATTCTTGTTGGCCAGGCGCGTCCGGTTCTGGGTTCCGTCCTGCATCATCGTGATCGTCTCGACACCGCCGCCGATCGCAACGGTCGCGCCATCCTGGAGGATCTGGTTGGCGGCCATCATGATCGACTGGGAGCCGGAGGAGCAGAAGCGGTTGACGGTCGTCGCCGCCGCCGTCTGCGGAACGCCCGCCACCATCGAGGCGATGCGGGCCGTGTTCATGCCCATGCAGCCTTCGGGGTGACCACAGCCGATGATCACGTCTTCCACTTCGGCCGGATCGAGATTGGGCTGCTGCGCGAGGACTTCGCGAATCACGTGGGCCGTGTAATCGACGGGCTCCGTCAGGTTGAACGAACCGCGATGGGCCTTGGTCAGGCCGGTGCGGAGACTGCCGACGATCACTGCTTCGCGCGCCATGAAACTCTCCTCTTGACTCGCTCGGGCGATTGGGAAGCCCGTACCCTATGTCAGCTCCGGGGCGAGAACAACCAGCTGCGCGCGACCCGAGGTCGGGGTCGGGAGCGCGGTCCGGGGCCGCTTCAATGGAGCGTCATCGCGTAGGCCACGAGGTCGCGCAGATCCCGCGGCGCGAGCGCCACGCCGATCGGCGGCATGCCGGAGGGACTCGCGAATCCCTCGGCGATCAGGGCATCGGGAACCAGCACGGATTCGAGCACATAAGCGGCGCCCTTCCTCGCCACGCCCTTGAGATCGGGGCCGATCCGTCCGCCATGCCCCGGTTCCGCCAAGGATGCCTCGGGATCGCCGTGACAGCGCTGGCAATCGCCGACCGTCTGGAACACCGCCCGCCCCGCCAGCGGATCTCCGCCGGCAAGCGCCCAGCGCCGACTCTCGACCTGGGCCGCGGCGGACGCAGCGAGAAGCGTCTTCGCGCGCTCGGCAAGCCCGACATCGCCCTGGGCGAGGGCCGCTTCGATCACGTCGAGGGCCAGCTCGTCGGCAAGCTCCCCCGATTGCCAGTACACGAGTCCCTGGCTGATCACGTCCCGGGCCCGCGCGTCCGGAATCGCTCCGAGACGGCGCCAGGCGTGGCGGCGCTCGCCAGCATCGGCGCCACTCTGGACGGCGACGAGATAGCTCTCGAGCCCCGACGCGGGATCGACGGCCGCGAGCAGATCGCGCCCCGCACTCCGCACCGCGGCGGTCGAATCCGCGATCGCTGTTTCGGCCGCTCGGCGAAGCGAGATTTGTGAGTCCAGCGGCGTGACACCGGGATCCCGGTCCAGCTCGTCGTCGGAAGAGCGCGCCTGCTCCGCACGCGCCCGGAGTGCCGCGAGCGAAGCCACCCGATCGCGCGGCGCGACAGCGGCGGACTCGACGCGCGCGACGAGCTCAGCATCGGAGAGCGGCGAGACACCGTACTCCCCGGCGATCTCGAGCGCCCGCGCCCCGAGCGAAGACTCGACGAGCGCCCGCCCCTCG
>JANNQH010000618.1:0-2496 GCA_031400655.1 Deltaproteobacteria bacterium
GATTCGACGCCTCGCCCGATCGAGGTGCGCTTCGAGATCTCTCCCGCGGATCAACCGGGGCGCCTCGACTCAGCCTGGAGCGCACCCCGGCTTGGCGTCCTCGAGCCGAGCCTGAATCCGGACCAGGTCCGGATCCGGATCCCGGCCCAGGAGATGGAGGACCACCTGACCTCGGCGGGCACCGCCGTGATTCCCGGGACCTTCAGCGATTTCGTCTGGACGATCGACCGGGTTTCCGGGAACGTGGTGCACGCGGAGCTGGCCGGTCGGATCCACGAGCGATTGGCGATCGGCCTGCTCGTGACGCGGATCGCGGTCGAGATCCGGGTCGACATGTCCACCGAGCGCCGGGGAGGCTTTCGAACCACCCGGGGCCTATTCGGGATCGAAACCCATGACTTCTGCACCGCCCCGGACACGCTCGAGCACTGCGTCCCCGTCGAGACCCGACGGTTCGACCCCACGCGCGGATACGTCAACGCGATCGGCGATATCCGGGCGGCGACCCCCCTCGCCGAAGTGCGTGCGTTCTCGCCGCTGGGCGAAGTCCGGTTCAGCGAGCGGGCGGCCGAGGAGATCGGCTCGAGGACGCCGACGACGCGGGAGCACGACGCGGTATTCTCGCCGGCCATGGCCCCGGATGGAGGGGCCGAACAAGGGGGGGCGATATGAATCCGCGAAGCGGAATCGGGCGCGTGCTGATCGGGTGCATCGCCGTCGGGTTGGCGGCGTTCGCGACGCCGGCCTGGTCGGCGGGTCAGTCTTCGCATGAAGTGGTCTGGGGGCATCCGAATCCGGCGTCCGTGAGTCGGTTCGTCGTCTTCATCTCTTCCGTAAAGGGCGACAGCAGCTCCGCGCGACGGGTCGATGTGCCCAAGCCGGAGAATCAATCGAGCGGAACGTTCCAGACCTTTTCTGCGATCGTCTCCATGCGGGATACCGAATTCGTATCGGTCGCGGCCGTCGGATACACGGGACAGATGGGCGCACTGTCGAACTGGAGCGGCGTCGTTCCAGGTCGCCCCGGACAACCGATCGTCATCGAGCCCTGAACCCGAACCCGCCCCGCATGGCACGTACCGGCGCAGCGCGCGATCAGCGGAAAGCGAAGATCGCCCGTGCGGGCTGGAGTGCGCTCGCGCTTGCGGTCCTGATCGGCCTAACCGCATGTGCAGGCCAGCGACCGGAACCCACCGCCTACTACCACGAGGTGGCCGTCGGCGAGAATCTCTATCGGATCGGCCTCCGCTACCACGTCCCGGCCGCCGAGATCGCCCGCGCGAATGGCATCCGCGACGCCACCCAGCTGCGAGTCGGACAGCGGCTCTTGATTCCCGGCGTCCGGGGCAACGGCTCTGTCGGCCCGTCGCAGGCCAGGGTCGCCCGCTACGACGGTCCGCTGCGATTTCGCTGGCCCGTGAAGGCCCGGCTGACCTCGCGCTTCGGGCTGCGCGGCAACCGGCCGCATGAAGGAATCGATCTGGGCGCGCCGACCGGCACCCCGATCTTCGCCGCCGAAGCGGGCCGCGTGATCCACAGCGGGCGCTTCGGGGCGTATGGGAAGGTGGTGATCCTGAAGCACGCTGGCGCCTACCGCTCGGTCTACGCCCACGCGCGCCAGCTCTTCGTCGAGAAGGGCGATTTCGTCGAGCGCGGCCAGAAGATCGCCGAGGTCGGTGCGACGGGCAGGGCGACGGGGCCACACCTGCACTTCGAGATCCGGCGCGGCGACACCCCCCACGATCCGCTCGCCTATCTCCCCTGACTGCTCAGGTGAGAGAGAGCTCAGGCGCAGCCGATTCGCGTCCGGAATTCCTCGGCCGACAGGGCGCCGGCGAACAGAAAGCCCTGCATCTCGAAGCAGCCGTGCTCGGCCAGGAATGCCGCCTGATCGGCGTGGGAGACGCCGTCGGCGATCGGGTGGAGCGACAGGTCGTGGGCCATCCGGATCACGTTGGCCAGCAGCTGGCTGCCTTCGCCGTCCGGGGCGACGGTCTCGATCAGGCGCCTGTCGAGCTTGAGGACGTCGATCGGCTGGCTCATCAAGACGGAAAGCGGCGAATAGCCCTTCCCGAAGCTGTCTAGCACGATGCGTACGCCGATCCGCTGGAGCTCCTCGAGGGCTTGCGCCGCCTGGGAATCGTCCCGCAAGAGGAGGCTCTCCGTGATCTCGAGATCGAGCCGATCGGGGGGAAAGCCGGTCTGTTTCAGGGCATCCACGACCGCGGCGAACACATCGTCCTGTTGGAACTGGACGGCGGAGACGTTGACCGAGAGCCGGCACGGCTCCTTCAGGCTGGCGGCCCAGTAGGCGGCCTCCTTGCAGGCGTGGGTCAGCGTCCAGCGGCCCAGGGTCGTGATGTAGCCCGTCTCTTCGGCGATCTGGATCAGCTCGGCGGCGTGTACGCGGCCGAGCGTCGGCGACGCCCAACGCACCAGCGCTTCGGCGCCGATCGTCTGGCCGGTGCGCTGATCCACTCGCGGCTGATAGGAGAG
>JANNQH010000619.1:0-2118 GCA_031400655.1 Deltaproteobacteria bacterium
GACTTCCTCGGTGAGGTTCCGATCGATCCGCGGGTTGCGGTCGATGGCGATGCGGGGAAGCCGATCGTTGTGAGTCAGCCTGATTCACCTTCGGCAGTGGCGTTTCGGGATATTGCGGGGATGGTCGCGAGAAAAGTTGCGAAGCTGGCCATCCAGAGTCCGCCGATCGCGGATGCGAATATTACCTGGGTGAAGCACTGAGATTGGACTGAGTTACCCAGTAGTTAGACGGCACGGGCTTCAGCCGGCCCGCTTGAGCTCCACGACCTCTCGCTTGAGACGCGGCCCGAGCTTGTCCTTTTGGATCTCAAGGTCGTAGTGCGATTGGAAAGTGATCCAGAACCGTTCCGATATTCCAAAGTACCTCGAAAGTCGGAGGGCCGTATCAGCCGAGATCCCGCGCTTGCCCTGGACAATCTCGTTGATCCTTCGGGCGGGAACGCTGATCTCCTTTGCGAGACGATACTGAGTGATCTCAGGGGGACCGAGAAACTCCTCCGACAGAATCTCTCCAGGGTGAATCGGTTCGAGCTTCTTGCCTGCCATCTTCTACCCCCTGCGATAATCCACAATCTCGACGTCGGTTGCGCTCACGGGACTGATTCGCGATCGAAGTCGCCCCGTCCTACGGCTTCCCCCCATGCAATAAATCCGGATACAAGATCGGCCCCGGCCCCACCGGCCCCTTCCCGCTCATCTCTTCGTACTCGTCGTAGTCGAGCTCCTCGACGTCGAAGTCCGACGGAATCTCGAAGAACGCGTCTGGCATTTCGAGGTCGAAGGACCAGTTCGAGTAGTCGAAGATGATCGTCTCGGACGAGCCGCGGACGAAGGTTTCGGCGCGCAGGGGGACTCGGGGCGCCACCTTCGAGACCCAGACGGTGCGGCGGCCGACGTCGTCGGTGACGCGCCAGACCTCGACCGGGACGCCGGAGAGCTTGGTTTCCTCGACCTTTTCGGCGCCGGCCTTCCGGATTTCGTCGAGCTCGATGCCGAACGGGCGCAGGCGGCCCTTGTCGTCCTTCACAGCCTGAGGCGCCCGCTCGACGTCGAGGGCCTTGCCCGAGAGACGATCCATCACGACATAACGGTCGTCGCGCACGATCGTGGTGATCGGATGTCCGGCAATCAGGGTCTCGGCGCGCATCGATGAGCCGGCGGACCAGTAGTGGATGATCCGGTACTGACCGGTGCCGGAGAAGAAGACGGTCGCGTGCCAGGTCTTCGGGGTAGCACGCGGCTTCGTCGGCGGCGCGGTTGCGGGGGCTTCGGCGGGGCTGGGAGGCTTCGCGGGGACGGCGGGGACGGCGGGCCCGACGACCTCCGCCGCCTCCCGGGTTTCCGCAGCGAATGCGGACAGCGCGGCGAGTGGGGCGATCGCAGCGACGGCGACCGCAGCGAAGCAGGCCAGGGCGGCGATCGCTCCGCGTGCAGCAATCCAGCTCGAAATTCCAGTCCGCCCGCTCGCGCGCATTCGAAATACCTCCCGGATCATCACTTCGTTTCGTCCTTCGTGTGCAACTCGCGCTGCTCGCTCAAACGGGTCAGATCAGCGATCGGCGCGACTTTCATCTGCGGAGGCACGGGCAGCCCGAGCAGCCGGAGCACTGTCGGCGCGACCGCGAGCGACGAAACGCGCCCGAGCGACGCGCCGTTGCGAACGCCCCGACCATACGCCACGAGGATCCCCGCCATCTCGGGCGCGCTCGGCACGTAGCCGTGAAACCCCTCGATCAGGCTCGTCGTCGTCACGATCGCGGTCCCGATCGGTGCCCGGACCACGACGTCGCCGAAGCGCGCGTGCTTGACGTGCCAGTCCGCCGGCGCCTGCTCGCGCCGCCACGCCTCGAGGCCCGCCTCCCGGACGACCGCGACGATCCGGTCGAGGTCGCGGGGGCTGCGCCGCGACTTGCCCGCGACGATCGACGCGAAACCGCCGATCCCGAAGGTCTTCGCGCGGACGCCATTCTTTCGAAGCAGGGTGCCCAGATTGATTCGCACTTTCGTGCCGACCATCCCGTGATCGGAGACGAACACGAGCGTCGTCGAAGCGAAGAGGCCGCGCGCGTCCATCTCTCGTATCAGCCGCGCGATCTCGCGGTCCTGCGGCTCGAGCAA
>JANNQH010000620.1:0-11399 GCA_031400655.1 Deltaproteobacteria bacterium
GGCTGGTTATCGTCCTTCAGCCGCACCATCGAGCGGTAGAGCAGCTGGTGCGCGGGGTGATAGAAATCCTCTTCGCGGATCTCCGTCACGACGGCATGGATCGCGTCGTTGTCGAGCAGGATGGCGGAGAGCACCGCCTTCTCCGCCTCGATATCGTGGGGCGGCACGCGGCCCGCGACGATTTCGGACTCCCTCACACCCCACCCCCTCGATGGGCGCGTCCCGGCCCGGGACCGCATGGCCACGCTGCAGCGTTTTGGATTCTACACGGAGAACGCACGCTCGCGGGAGAGGATGTCCGGATCCCCGTGCGGAATCCAGACGCGGAGACGAGAGCGCCCACTCCCACCCATCCAGGGACGATCCAGGGATGGAAGGGGGAGTGGGCGTGGATCTTCGCTCGCAGGCCCCCACGGCCTGCGCGGGCGCTCAGCTCGCGGCCGTGACCGTGACCTTGATGCTCGCGACGACGTCGTTTCGCAGGCGCACCGTGATGGTGTGCTCACCGACGGTCTTGATCGGCTCGGCGAGCACGATCTTGCGCCGGTCGACCTCGACCCCCTGCTGTCGCAACAGGTCCGCGAGATGCTGTGACGTGACCGAGCCGAAGAGCTTGCCCTCTTCGCCGACCTGGGCCGCGATCGAAAGGGCGATCGCCTCGAGCCGGACCTTCACCGACTCGAGATCCTTCAGCTCCTTCGAACGCTTGTCGGCGATCACGCGTCGCTTGTGCTCGACCTCATGGACCCGCGCGGCGGTCGCCGGCAGCGCCTTGCCCTGCGGAACCAGGAAGTTGCGCGCGTAGCCGGGCTTCACCTTCACGACATCGCCGGCATCGCCCAGGTTGTGGACGTCTTCACTCAGGATGACTTGAACCAATGCCATCTTCTCTCTCCGTTATCCGGTGGCCGCTGGACCGCAGCTTCAATCCAAGACCAGGAAACCGGCCAAAGGCCGGTTTCCGATCAAACGTGGCTCGGCGCATAGGGCAGCATCGCTAGATGCCGCGCGCGCTTGATCTCGAGGGAAAGCGGCCGCTGGTGCTTCGCGCAGGTCCCCGAGATGCGGCGCGGCGTCAGCTTGCCGGTCTCGGTGATGAAGAGCCGCAGCGTCTTCACGTCCTTGTACGAGATCGTGACGTTCTTGTCCGCACAGAAGCGGCACACCTTCCGCCGCTGGAACATGCCCTTGCGCTTGGCCTGCTTGCGGGCCTTCTTGCGCGCCGCGGCGCGCAGCTTGCCCTTGACGGTCAGCGGTGCGCGCGGTGCGCGATCGCCCCGGTCACCACCGCGATCTCCGCGGTCACCCCGGTCCGGTCGGTCCCCGCGATCCGGTCGATCGCCCCGATCCGGCCGATCGCCGAAACTTTCCCGCGGCGGCCGCGGTCCGCGATCGAAGCCTCCCCCCGGCGGCCGGTCGCCCATCGGCGGTCGGTCTCCCATCGGCGGCCGGTCGCGATCGGCTTTCGGCCCGAGCGGAGGTCGCACGCCGGTCGGACCCGGGCCCGCCGGTCCCGACGGTCCAGCCGCCGGCCCGCTCGGCGGCGTTCGCTTCACATCGGCCTTGGGGCCGGAGGGAATCGTCGTCGATTCGTCGGTCGAGTCGCTCATGCTCCCTCCTCCTCGTCGTCATCAGGCGGTCCAAAGCGCGCAGCGCGATCGTCGCGCACATCTTCCCGCGAATCTTCCCGCGAATAGTCGCCGCGTTCGCGCTCCTCCGCCGGCTCGCCGAATTCGTCGTCGCCGCCACCCAGGCTGCGGACGCCGGCCTCTTCGGCCTCACGGCGCGCATCGGCCTCTTCTGCCTCGCGGGCGGAGCGCTCCGCAGCGCGCTTGGTCTGCTCGACCTCGGCCTGAGCCGCCGCGGCGATGCGGCCCTCGACGTCGATCACGTCTGCCGCGGCCTGGATCGTGAGGAAGCGCAGGATCGACTCGTCGAGGCGAAGCACACGCTCCACCTCGGGAACGACCTTCCCGCTGTCGAGAAACATCAGGGTGTAGTAGTGGCCCTTGTGGAATTTTCGGATCTCGAAGGCGAGCTTGCGCTTGCCGTGATCCTCACACATCAGGCGCGTCGCGCCCCCGGTCGCCAGGATTCCGTCGAGGCGGCCAAGGATGGCCTTGCCTCCCTCGTCGGAGATCTCCGGCTGGACGACGAACGTCGTTTCATATTCCCGCAAAACATTCCTCCCGGTCGGAGCCGCCCTTCATTTCATTCAGGCGAGCATCCGGGCACCCTGCATGGACTCCCGCGGTGGGGTTCCGAGCGCGAGTCGAGGGCACCGAGGCTGGTGGTTGTGGGCCGAAGGCCCGTTTTCGAAGGGCCTCTTGGTACCACAAGGCCGCAACCCCGGGCAAGGGCAACGCCATCCTCGGAGCGGTCCTCGAGACCCGCCCGGGCGATCTACCGATCGCCCGACCGGTCGCCCGCTGACGCCGCGCGAGCCAGCTCGAGCAGCGCCGCGTGGACCCGCAGGTCCTCGGTCAGCTCCGGATGGAAGGTGCAGGCGAGCCGTCGGCCCTGGCGAACGAGCACGGGCTCACCATCGACCTGGGCCAGGATCTCGACCCCGGGACCGGGGTTGGCGAGCCGGGGGGCGCGGATGAAGACGCACTCCATGCCCCGCCACTCCGGCCGAGACCCGGCGCCCGCCGGCGCCACGAAGGAATCGACCTGGGTCCCGTAGGCGTTGCGCTGCGCCTCGACGTCGATGAGCCCGAGAGTCGGCACCGGATGGTTGCGCGACTCGCGCGCCAGCAGGATCGCCCCGGCGCAGGTGCCGAGCAGCGCCCCTCCCGCCCGCGCGAAGGCGCGGATCGGCTCGACGAGAGCGTGTCGATCGAGGCCCTTCGAGATCGTCGTGCTCTCACCGCCCGGAAGGATGAGGGCAGAGAGGCCGGCGAGGTCGGCGGGCCTACGCACCCGCCGACCTTCGGCCCCGCAGCGTTCGAGCGCCGCGAGATGCTTCTCGACATCGCCCTGGATCGCGAGCACGCCGACGATGCGTGCTGCCCGCCCCGAGCGCCCCGAGCGCCGCGTCCTCGCCTGCCGCGCTCTGGCGTGCGTCGATGCCTTCAGCATCCCGCGCCGCCGCCTACCAGCCGCGATTGGCGAGCTTCTCGTTCTCGGCGAGGGAGCTCATCTCGAGACCCTCCATCGCCATCCCGAGACCGCGACAGGCGTTCAGCACCTCTTCGGGATCGTCCCAGTGGGTGCACGCGTGCACGATCGCGCGTGCCCGCGCCGCCGGATCCGCGCTCTTGAAGATGCCCGAGCCAACGAACACGGCCTCGGCCCCGAGCGATCGACACAGCGCCGCGTCGGGGGGCGTCGCGATGCCGCCCGCGGCGAAGTTCGGAACCGGGAGCCTGCCGTGCTCGTGGACATAACGGACGAGGTCGTAGGGCGCGCCCATGTCCCGCGCGGTCGACATCAGCTCCTCGGCCGGCAGGGCCTGGATCGCCCGGATCTCGCCGATCACGCTGCGCAGATGGCGCACGGCCTCGACGATGTTGCCGCTGCCCGCCTCGCCCTTGGTGCGGATCAGCGCCGCGCCTTCGCCGATCCGCCGGAGCGCCTCACCGAGATTGCGTGCGCCGCAGACGAAGGGGACGCGGTAGTCGTGCTTGGCGATGTGGTGCTCGTCGTCCGCGGGGGTCAGGACCTCGCTCTCGTCGATGAAGTCGACGCCGAGCGCTTCGAGCACCCGCGCCTCCTGGAGGTGACCGATGCGGACCTTCGCCATCACCGGGATCGAGACCGATCGCTGGATCTGCTCGATCATGTCGACGGCGCTCATACGCGCGACGCCGCCGTCACGCCGGATGTCCGACGGCACCCGCTCGAGGGCCATCACCGCACACGCGCCCGAGTCCTCGGCGATCTTCGCCTGCTCGGCGTCGGTCACGTCCATGATGACGCCGTTCTTCATCATCTCGGCGAGGCCGACCTTCAGCAGGAAGGAGTCGGCCCCGCGGCGCAGTGCGCCGTTCCCGATTGATCGACCGCTCGCCCCGACCTTCGCGCTCCCGTTCAGCTTGCCCTTCACCGTCCGATTCCTTGCCGTCTTTGCCTTCGCCATGATCCGCCTCCTCGCTTCCCTTCCAATTGAGAGCTTTCCAATTGAGAACTTTCCTGACTAGAGATGCATCCCCGCCGTGCGCCCCGCCCCCGGCGCTCGCGCAGCGCGCGCGCGCACCACCCGGCCGAGCGCCGTCACGCCCCGGGCAATCTCCTGCTCGTCGACACTGGCGACCGAGAGCCGCATTCCCCGAGACGGCCGCCCATCCGGCATGAAGAGCGTCCCCGGCGAGAAGACGACTCCGGCCCGGGCCGCGTCCGCCAGCAGATCGCGGGTGTCCACCTCGAAGGGCAGCTCGACCCAGCGCTGGTAGCCGCCTTCGGGCTCGGTCCATGTCGTGCCGGCCGGCATCTCGCTCGCAAGCGCCGACGCGAGTGCTGCATGGCGCGCGGCGAGCACCTTGCGCATCCGCGTCAGATGCCGGTCGTAGGCGCCCGATTCGACGAAGCGAGCGAGCCCCGCCTGGAGGGCCAGCGCGTCCGACAGGTCGGTCGCGTGCTTGAGCGCCACCAGTCCCTCGAGCGCCCGTCCCCGCGCCGCCAGCGAGCCGACCCGCACGCCGGGAAACAGCGACTTCGAAAACGAGAAGAGCTGCACCACGATCCCGATCGAATCGAGGGCCGCGAGCGGCGCGACGTCGCGGCCTTTAAAGCGCAGATCGAGCTCGAAGCCATCCTCGATGATGGGCACAGCGTGCCGCGTGGCGATCTCGAGGATCTGCCGCCGGCGCGCGAGGCCCGTCGTGGTCCCGAGCGGATTATGAAAGGAGGGAATCGTGTAGAAGACCTTCACCTCGGGCCGCGCGAGGACGCGCTCGAGGGCTGCGGGATCGACGCCCTCGCCGTCCATCGCGACCCCGGTGGCCGAGAGTCCGTGGGCCGTGAGCGCCGACAACACGTTGGCGTAGGTCGGCACCTCGACGGCGACCTGATCGCCGGGCTGGGTGAAGAGCCGCAGCGCCAGCGAGATGCCCTGACTCGCTCCGTGGCATAACACGATCTCTTCGGGCTCGAGCGAGATGCCATAGCGCCGGAAGCGGTCGGCCATCGCGGTGCGCAGCCGCGGATCGCCTTCGGGTGGGGCGTACGAGAAGAGCGACGGGCCCTCCTCCCGAAGCGCCGCCTCGAAGCAGGCCGAGAACTCCTCGATCGGATACAGGCGCGGATCGGGAATCAAGCGGTGGAGCGCCACGACGTCGTCGCCGCTCGCATAACGCGGCCGGGTATTCTCGAGGGCGATCAATCGCTCGACCGGCGGCGCGAGCACGAGCTCGATCTCGGGGCCGCGGGCAGACGCGCGCAGTGGGCGCACGAAGGTACCGGCGCCGACGCGGGCCTCGACGAGGCCCGATTGGCCGAGCTGTTCGTAGGCCAGGGCGATGGTGTCGCGGTGGAGGCCGAGCTCCTCCGCCAGCGAGCGGATCGCCGGCAGCCGTTCGCCGGGCGAGCGATCCCCCCGCTCGATCTCGGCCTGGAGCTGGGCCGCGACCTGCTGATAAACGGGCTCGCTCGACGTGTCGTCGATGCGGAGGCGGTTTGTGGAGCCGTCTACGGACATGGCGGCACATTATCAGCCGGACAATCAGTGCACAATCCTGATTGTCAGTAGCTCAATGGCCATTTATCGACCGGACAATCTAGACAGCTCAGGCTGGCGCATTGAAACGGCCCATGGCGGCCACGAGCCCCTCGCCAATCACGCTCTCGACCGCGTCGGCCGCCCGGGCCAGGGCCGCCGGCAGCAGCTCCGCCTCCTCGGCCTCCGCGAACGGCTCGAGCACCCAGTCGATGACCGCCGCGGACGCGCCGGGATGGCCGATGCCGAAGCGCAGTCTCGGGGTCGCCTGGCTCCCCAGGACGCGGGCGATGTCCGCCATGCCGCGATGGCCGCCGGCGCTGCCGCCCGGGCGGAGCCGGAGGCGGCCCGGCGGAAGATCCAGGTCGTCGTAGACGACGAGCAGATCCCGCTCCGGCGCGAGCGACGGCCAACGCGCGAGCGCCGCCTGCACGCTCTCCCCCGAGCGGTTCATGAAAGTCTCTGGCT
Source organism: Deltaproteobacteria bacterium (assembly GCA_031400655.1). Taxonomy (GTDB): domain Bacteria; phylum Myxococcota_A; class UBA9160; order UBA9160; family UBA4427; genus UBA4427. Next base: position 6,125 of record JANNQH010000620.1, read on the forward strand.
CGAGCAGGACGCAGGCCGTCTCGGCGACCTTTGCCAGTGCAACGCGGGCCCGGAGCCCGGCGTCGGACTCGAATGTGGTCCCACTCCGGGCTGCCAGCAGATCGAGGACCCGGAAGCCCACGTTATGCCGCGTGCGGGCGTACTCCGGCCCCGGATTGCCGAGCCCCACCACGAGCCGCGCCGGCGTCGCGAAACGCACGGACGAGGCTTCGCTCAGCCCTCGGACTTCGGTGCAGCCGCCGCCTTCGCTCCAGCCGCCGCAGGTGTTGCCCCGGCCGCCGCTTCCTGAGCCGCCGCTGCCTCGTCGCGCAGGCCGCGGGGAATCAGCACGGTCGCGACCGTGAGATCGCCCTCGGACATCACGTCGACGCCCGCCGGGATCTTCAGGTCCGCGACGTGGAGCGTCGTACCGAGCTCCATGCCCGAGACGTCGACCTCGATCGAGTCCGGGATCGCGTTCGGCAGACACATGAGCTCGAGCTCGCGCAGCTGCTGATCGAGCACACCGCCGTTCACGACACCGGCCGGCGTTCCGATCAGATGGATCGGGACCTCGACGTCGATCTTGGTCTTGAGATCGACCTCGTAGAAGTCGACGTGGGTGATGCGCCCGCGCACCGCCTCGCGCTGGAGCTCCTTCGCGATCACGGTCCGCCCCGCCGCCGCCGAGCTGCCCGCCAGGTCGATCAGCGTGTTCACGCCGCTGTGGCTCGTCGCGAGCAGCCGTTCGAACTTCGCCACCTCGAAAGAGATCGGCGTCGCCACGCGTCCGCCGCCGTATACGACGCCCGGCACCAGGCCCTTTTGGCGAAGCCGTCGGGCCGCGCCCTTGCCCTTGGTATCCCGCGCTTCGACTGCAAATGTCACATCACCCATGATCAATCTCCTGAGATTCTTTACATGAAAGAGCTACTGGAAAGAGCGAGTTAAAAGAGCGAGCTCACGCTCTCCTCGTTGTTGATCCGCCGGATCGCCTCGCCGATCGGACCGGCGACCGAGACGACGTGGATCTTGCCCGACTCGACGGCGTCGGGGCGGAGCGGAATCGTGTCGGTCACGATCACCTGCTGGAGCGCCGACTCGCTGATGCGTTTCACCGCCGGCCCCGACAGGATCGGATGCGTGATCGCCGCATGCACGGAGGTCGCCCCCGCCTCCATCAGGCTGCGGGCGGCTTCGGTCAGGGTCCCCGCGGTGTCGACCATGTCGTCGACGATGATGCAGGTCTGGCCGTCGACGTCGCCGATGATGTGCATCACCTCGGCCACGTTCGCAACCTCGCGCCGCTTGTCGATGATGGCCAGGCGAGCCGAGAGCCGCTTCGCGTAGGCGCGGGCGCGCTCGGTACCGCCGGCGTCCGGGGAGACGACGGTGACGTCGGTTCCGATGCGGCGCTCGATGGCGTCGAGCATCAGCCGCGTCGAATAGAGATTGTCCACCGGGATATCGAAGAAGCCCTGGATCTGGCCGGAGTGGAGATCCATGCAGAGGATCCGGTGGGCCCCGGCGGTCTGGATCAGGTCGGCCACCAGCTTCGCCGTGATCGGCACGCGCGGACGGACCTTGCGATCCTGGCGCGCATAGCCGTAGTAGGGAACGACGGCCGTGATGCGCCGGGCGGACGCGCGCTTCAGCGCGTCGATCATGATCAGCAGCTCCATCAAGTGGCTGTTCTGCGGGGCACAGGTCGGTTGCAGCACGAAGCAGTCGAGGCCGCGGACGTTCTCGCCGATCTCTACGGCACACTCCCCGTCGCTGAAGCTCCCGACCTCGGCGCGTCCGAGCTCGACGTCGAGATAACGGGCCACGGCGCGCGCCAGTGCAACGTTGGCGTTGCCACTGAAGAGCTTGAGATCCTGCATCGCGCCGCCTTTCCCCTGCCCTTTGGCTTCGATTTTGGCTTCGATTTTGGCTGCGATCTTGCCCGGCTGCTCTCGCACCTGCTCTCGTGTCGAGGGGTTACCCATGTCCACCCCCGACCTCGAGCGACCCTGCGCTCCGCCCGCCGCTTCGATCGCGACCGCTAGACCTGGTTGGGGCGGTAGGATTCGAACCTACAGATGGCGGCTCCAAAGGCCGCTGCCTTAACCGTTTGGCGACGCCCCAAGAAACTGTTCGAGCCCGTCCCGACGACCGTCACTCGAGTCCCGATCACCGCTTTCACCGCTTCCTAGCCGGCCGCCAGGGTCCGCGTCGTCCGAATCCAGCATCGCTCGCCAGACGCATCGTCCTCCGCCTGGAGAGAGGCGCGCAGAGACTGCTCGGCTTCGCGTGCCTCCGACTCGGACCGGAACACTCCCACCACCGTCGCCCCGCTCCCCGTCATGCTCACCGCAATCGCACCGACTCTTTCGAGTCGATCCGCGATCCGGGCAACGGGCGGGCAAAGCCGGCGAGCTGCAGGCTCCAGATCATTGATGAGGAGATCCCGAAGTGCGGGCGCAACGTCTCGGAGATTCTGGGTCAGGCCTGAAAGCGCTCGCATCGTAGAGCCCGACCTGTTCTTCGTCAACGCGCCCGCGAGCTTGTCGGCCATGCGATAGACATCCGCCGTAGCAAGGGTTTTTCCCGGATTCACGAGCACGAGGGCGAGCTCCGGCACACCGGCCACCCGCTCGATCCGCTCTCCGATTCCGGTGACCAGTGCGGGGCCTGGGGATAGGAAGAAAGGGACGTCGGCGCCGATCTCGAGGCCCCATTTCGAGAGCTCGCCCGGGTCGATCGCCCGTCCGGAGAGCTCGGAGAGGCCGCGCAGGACGGCAGCCGCATCGCTCGATCCGCCGCCGAGCCCGGCGCCGGCAGGGATGCCCTTGCGCAGCCCGATCTGGATCGCGGCGGAGAAGCCCGTGCGATCGCAGAAGAGCCGGGCGGCCCGGCAGACGAGATTCTCGGGCCCCGTCGGCACCTCCCGGACCGCCTCGGGCAGCTCGGGGTCGAGGGGCGGTCCACAGACGAGTCTGATCTCGCCCGCGCCCGGCCGGACCTCGAGCTCGACCTCGTCCCACAGCGCGATCGGCACAAATACGCTCTCGAGCAGGTGGTACCCGTCTGGACGGGTCCCGACGAGGGCGAGTCCCAGATTGACCTTGGCGGGCGTGCGGATTCGGAGCGGAGCGGTCGTCACCGCGCGAGCTCGACGAAGCGCATGCGCAGGTCGCAGAGCAGCGAGTCGATCAACTTCCGCTCATCTTCCGTGAGGTTGCCCAGGGTCTTTTCACGCAACATCTCGAGCGTTTCGAGGGTCTGTCGGGCGACCATCGGATCGGCGGGAGCGAGCTCGCCCGAGCGCGCGTCGGGGACGGCACCGAGCTCGTAGAGCACGGCGGTGGCGAGCGACAGGACGAAGGTCGAGAAATCGACTTTCGGAAGCTCGCGCGCGCCATCGGAGGTCTCGCTCGACTTCTCGCTGGCCTTCTCGCTGGGCATGGCTCAGTGCTCCTCTCCGGACATTGCGCGCCGAGCGTAGAGGAAGCGTTGGCCCGCCGTCACCGTCGTCCCGATCGCGAGCAGCCAGAGCGTCGGCGTGATCCAGCCCGACAGGGCACCGAGGGCGAGTATCCCGATCCGCTCGCCCCGCTCGAGCAGTCCGCCAGGCAGGTGGTCGACGACGAGCTCGGCTCTGGCCTTGGCGTACGAGGTCAGGACGGAGCCCACCAGGATCACGGCGCAGAGCGCCGCCGCGACCCGATCCCCCGCCTCGATCGCATGGGCGAAGAGCCCGAGCACGACAAGGATGTCGACGACTCGGTCGAGACAGGAATCGAGGAATCCGCCGAACTCGGTTGCCGTTCCGAAATGCCGGGCGACGACGCCGTCGACGAGATCGAAGAATCCGCCGGCGAGCAGCAGGACGCCGCCTGGCAGGAGCTCGCCCCGTGCGAAGGCCAGTCCGGCCAGGGAGGCGACGACGGTGCCGATGAGGGTCAGGAGATCCGGCGGAATCGACCACCAGAAGAGGAATGGAAATAGCGAATGGGTCCAGCCGTCGAGGCGATCGCCCAGCTTTTCCTTGATCACGCGAGGTGCTCGAACACGGGGGGCCTCTGGGGCGCCGCGGCGTTAGCCCCGGGTCCCGCCCGCAGCCGGATCCGCGGACCCGCTCTCGGCGGAAGCTGCACCGCCCTCTTCCTGGGCGGCGAGCGTCGTCAGCTTGTCGGTGACGTCGGGAAGAGCCTGGGCATGGCGCTCGAGCTCACCGGGGCCGAGCCAACCGCGCCGGTTCTGCAGTCGGCGGTCGAAACGCAGGCGGTCGAGGGATTCCCTGTCCATCGGCTTCTTACTCCCATCTTTCGTTTGAGCCCGTCCTTCGCGCGAGGGCGGACGGTTCGGACGCGGCACGCTAGCAGCCTGCGAGGGAACGCGCTGCACGCTCGCGTGTTCGAATTGACTGCGACAAGGCCCACCGATAGCGTGGCGGCCCGCGCGGGAGACCCTCATTGCCCCTCGGCCGATCGATGACATCGCCTGCGCGCCCTGCGGACCCGGTGGCCATCCCCGGCCCGCGGCGGAGAGCGCGCCTTTGGACAGCCCTCGCGATCGCGGGGATGCTCGGCGGGACGCTCGCGGGCTGCCAGAAGGAAGCGCCCCGCTTCGAGGATGTGAAGCCCGCCGACGAGCTCTACGCCGAGGGCCTGAAGAAGCTCGAGGGCAAGCGGATCCTCGGCCTCTTCAGCTACATCGACTACGACGCCGCGATCGAGACCTTCCAATCGATCATCGACAACTACCCGTTCAGCGAATACGAAGAGAAGGCGCAGCTCAAGATCGCCGACGCCTATTTCGAGGACAAGCGCTACGAGGAGGCGCTCGCCTACTACCAGGAGTTCGCGGATCAGCACTCGATGGATCCGCGCGCACCGGGGGCGATGCTGCGGGCGGCGCAGTGCCACTACGAACAGATCGAATCGATCGACCGCGACCAGAACGCGGCGCGCCAGGCGACCAAGGCCCTCGAGGCCCTGATCCAGCAACACCCCTATGCCGAAGAAACCCGCCGGGCCGAGGAGATGCTGATCGAGATCCGCACCCGCCTCGCCCGCAACATGCTCCACATCGCCGACTTCTACCTCGAGCGCGAGCATTGGCAGTCGGCGGCCTCCCGCTACCGGCGCGTGCTCGACGAATACCCCGGGCTCGGCCTCGATGCGCGGGCGCTCTTTCGGCTGGGCCTGAGTCTCGAGAAGATGAGGCGCAACGACGAGGCGCTCCGGCTCTACCACGTCGTGGTCGAGAACTACGCCGACACCCCCTCGGCGCGCAGCGCCCGGTCCCGCAT
>JANNQH010000621.1:0-6932 GCA_031400655.1 Deltaproteobacteria bacterium
GCCGCGGCGGATAGCTTCGGATCGAGGTAGCCCTTCGCCACCATCGACCCGCGCACCATCACCTCGCCGTCGACATCCGGCGGCAGTCGCTTCCCGTCGCCGTCTTCGATCGCGATCTCGCAGCCGAGGATCGGCGGGCCTTCGGTGTTCGCGAGCTGCTCGTCCGAATCGTCGAAGCGACCGCTCGTGATCATCGGACACTCGGTCATGCCGTAGCCGTGGAGGATTCCCGTGCCGAGAACTTCCTGGACCTGCCAGTAGACCTCGGGCGGCATCGGCGCCCCGCCCCCCGACAGCCGCCGCAGCGACGGGACGATCTTCCGGTCGGGCTGCTTTCGTTGCTCCTGCAGCAGCATCTGATAGTGGGCAGTGCTGCCGCCGGTGATCGTGACTCCGACGCGCCGAAAGACCTCGAGCGAGTCCGGGATGGAAAAGACGTCGAGCAGCAGGACCGGCAGGCCATAGCGGAGCTGCATCACCAGATAGTCGGGCCCGCCGATGTGCGCGTAGGGGAAGACGATCGAGCCGATATCGTCTTCTTTGGGCACGATCGCTTCCGCGAGGCCCGTGCCGCCGGCGATCAACGACTGGTCGGTGTGCAGGACGACCTTCGGCGCCGAAGTGGTGCCCGAGGTCGAATAGAGCCAGCGGACGACGTCGCCGTCGGTCGGGGCCGGCAGAAGGGTCTTCGGATCGCCGTCCGGAAGACCCTCGTCGATCCGCAGGATCTCGAAGGGCGTAGCGCTCTCGGCCTGGAGCTTCTCCGCCATCTGGCGGTACGAGAAGTTGCGCCACTCCGAGACCACTGCGTAGAACTCGGCGCGGGTCTGGGCGAGCAGCGAGCCGACCTCTCGCTCGCGGTAGAGGGCGATGATCGGATTTTGCACGGCGCCGAGCCGCGAGAGGGCGACCGAGAGCAGCACCGTGTCGATGCGGGTCGGCAGCTGCCAGCTCACCCGCGTCCCCGTCCGCACACCCTTCGCTGCGAGTCCCGCCGCCACCCGCTCACAACGGTCGAGAAAGCCAGCAAAAGTGATCCGGCGATCGGCGCCGTCGGCGAACATGAGCCGGTCGGGTGTGCGCGCCGCACGCCGGCAGAGGAGCTCCCAGAAGGTTCCGGCTTCGACGATTCCGGCGCTTCCCTCGGAGCTTCCCACGGACTTCCCCTCGGCAGGCGCATTCGACGGAGGGGCCTGCCCCCGGCGTCGGCGGATCCTATGGAGCGGCGGGTGCGCCCGCAAGGCGCCCTTCCGCCTGACCGGAGCCGACCGGAGACGTTCGACCCTGAGTGCTCGGTTTCCGCGGCGGGGCAGCGGCATTATGCTCGGGAGGACCCCGACTCCGAGGTCGATTCTGAATCCCAGCGAAAAACCGGTCGCCCGCACCGCCGAGCGGCACCGCCCGGGAGATGCCCTTGACGACGACCCAGGATGCCCGCCGCGTCCTCCTGATCAACGGTCCCGAGTACCGCGAGAAGATCGACACGAGGAAGGCCTAGCAGCTGCCATGACGAAGCCGCCGAGAAGCCATGAGCCGATGTCGCCGCTCGACGAATTGCTGTTCCGCAGTGAACGCGATCCGCTGAAGCGCTCGACCATGGCAGCGGTCTATCTGCTCGACGCGAATCCGGACTTCTCCGAGCTCGAGTACGCCTTCGAGCGCTCGAGCCGCGAGTTCCTGCGCCTGCGCCAGCGCGTCGTCGAGCCGACCGCCGGCTTCGGTCCCGCCTGCTGGACCACCGACCCCGATTTCGACCTGAGCTATCACCTCCGGCGCATGCGCCTTTCACCCGGCGCCACCCTGGCCGACGTCCTGGCCTGGCTCGAGCCCGAGCTGATGACGCCCCTCGATCCGACCCGGCCGCTCTGGACGGCGATGCTCTTCGAAGGGCTCGAAGAGGGCCGTGCGGCCCTCGTCCTCAAGCTGAGCCATGCACTCTCCGACGGCGTGGGTGGGATCGAGATCAACTCCCTGATGTTCGATCGCGAGCGCCGGCCGGCGCTGCGGCCGATGCCACCGCTGCCGGTCCCGGAGGACGCGACGCCCGACGAGCTCGCAACGGAAGAGCTCGGGCGGGTCGCCGGTCACGTGCTCGATTTCGCAGCGAAATGGGCGGGGCAGCTCGCGGGCCTCGCCGAGCGATTCCGGGACGATCCCCGCGCCGTGTTCGACGACGTCGTCGAGCATGCGAGCTCGGCGCTCCGGGTCCTCGATTCGGGGGCACCCCATTCGCCGCTGCTCGCCGGCCGCAGCCGAAAGCGCCGGCTGCTCTGGCTCGACCTCTCCCTCGATCGGCTCAAGGCGGTCGCCCGGGCCGCCGGCGGCTCGACGAACGACGCCTATCTCGCCGGGATCTGTGGTGCCCTCGCGCGCTACCACGAGGGGCTCTTCATGCCCGTCGAATCGCTCCCGCTCGGGCTTCCGATCAGCACTCGAAAAAAGGGCGACGCCACCGGCGGCAATCATTTCGTGGCCGCCGTGCTCGCCGCGCCCCTCGCCCTGCGCGATCCCGCCGCCCGCATGAAGTCGATCGCCGAGCAGGTGCGGACGATCCGTGCCGAGCGCGGGATCGACTACGCCGATCGGACAGCGCCCTGGCTCGCCGCGCTCCCGCCCTCCGTTTCCGCGCGCCTGGTCAGCGCGATGCGCGCCCCCGACGTCCAGGCGAGCAATGTCCCGGGACACCGGCGCGACCTCTTCATCGCCGGCGCCCGGGTCGAGAAGATGCTGGGCGTGGGCCCGCTGCCGGGCGCCGCGATGATGGCGACGCTCGTCAGTCACGTCGGCCAGGCAGTCCTGACGGTGAACTACGATCCGGCGGCCGTGCGCGACGTGGTGCTCTTCGAGCGATGTCTGCGCGAGTCCTTCGCCGAGCTCGAGCTGCTCGCCCAGGATGCGGAGCGCCGTGCCGCCCCGACGGCGACCCCCGAGGCCGAAGCAGGCGACCGCGCGAAATGATCGAGCTGTCCCACGCGCAGACCCTCGCCGAGGTGGACCACGGCAAGCCCGGCCCCGAGATCGCCGCGTTCTTCGATCTCGACGGCACCCTCGTCGCGGGCTTCACCGCCGCTGCGTTCATCCAACACCGCCTGCGCCAGGGGGAGCTCGACGCGAACGTCGTCGCCGAGACCCTTCGACTCGGCCTCGAGGGCATCCTCGGGCGGATCCATTTCGAGGAGTTCCTCGAGCTCTCGCTGGGGACCCTCGCCGGCCGGCCGGCTGCCGAGCTCGAGGCCCTGGGCTGCGAGCTCTTCGAGCGCGAGATCCGCACCCGGCTGCAGGCGCCGATCGTGGAGCTCGTCTTCGCCCATCGGGACCGCGGCCATCAGGTCGTGCTGGCTTCGTCGGCGACGAGCTTCCAGGTCGAGCCGGTGGCGCGGGTGCTCGGCATCGAGCATGTCCTCTGCAATCGCCTCAGCGTCGATCTCGAGGGCCGCCTCACGGGTCGGATCGAGGGTCCCGTGATCTGGGCGGCAGGCAAGGCCCGAGCGGCGCAGGCGTTCGCCGAGAGCCACGGCATTCTGCTGTCGGAGAGCTATTTCTACGCCGACGGGAGCGAGGACGTGGCGTCGATGTATCTCGTCGGCAATCCGCGGCCGGTGAATCCGGCGCGCCGGATGCGGGCGGCGGCCACCCGGCGCGGATGGCTGGTGATCCGGGTTCCCGAGTCGCCGCGGGTGCGCGGGGTCCGGCCGCGGGGAAGCGCGATGCGCGATCGCCTGCTGGGCTCGCTCGTCCGAAGCGGAAGCCAGAGCTGAGGGAGAGAACGAATTCATGGCACGCAACGAGCCCGGCGCCTTCGTCGAATCCCGCGGCAACGCAGCTGCGATCATCATGGGCGAGAGTGGTGTCGTCGTCAGCTATCGCGAGCTCGACGCTCGTTCGAAGCAGGTCGCGCGCGTCTTCCGCGAGGCGGGGCTGCGACCGGGCGACCACGTCGCGGTGCTGCTCGAGAACCATCCCCGCTATTTCGAGATCGTCTGGGGCGCCCAGCGCGCGGGCCTCTACACGACGCCGATCAACTGGCACCTGAAGCCCGAGGAAATCGGCTACATCGTCGAGGACTGTGAGGCGACCGCCCTCGTGACCTCGCAGGCCCTCGCCGGCATCGCCCGGGCGCTCGAGCCCCACCTCTCGCGCGTGAAGCTCCGCCTCATGATCGATGGCGAGGCGCCGGGCTTCGCGGGCTACGAAGAGGCGATCGCGCGCCACGCGAGCGAGCCCCTCGAGCACGAGACCGAAGGCGCCATCATGTTCTACTCGTCGGGCACGACGGGCAGGCCGAAGGGCATCAAGCCGCCGCTCTCGGGCGCCGACTTTGGCGCCGTCTCCGGCGGACTCACGCTGCTCTTTCAATTCAAGTACGGCGTCGGCCCCGAATCGATCTACCTCTGCCCCGCTCCGCTCTATCACGCAGCGCCGCTCGGCTGGTCGACGTCGGTGCAGCGCCTCGGCGGCACGGTCGTGCTGATGGAGCGCTTCGATCCCGTGAAGAGCCTCGAGCTGATCGAGCGCCACCGCGTCACCCACGCCCAGTTCGTCCCGACCCATTTCGTGCGCATGCTGAAGCTCCCGGAGGCGGAGCGAAAGCGCTTCGACGTGTCGAGCCTGCAGAAGGCGATCCACGCCGCGGCGCCCTGCCCGATCGACGTGAAGCGCGAGATGCTCGCGTGGTGGGGGCCGGTGATCGAGGAATATTATGCGGGGAGCGAGGGCAACGGGTTCTGTGCGATCGGGCCCGAGGAGTGGCTCGCCCATCCGGGCTCGGTGGGTAAGCCGCTGCTCGGAAAGCTCCACATCCTCGACGAAAACGGCGGCGAGCTGCCGGCAGGCGTTGCGGGCCAGATCTGGTTCGAGTCCGAGACCCGCTTCGAATATCACAACGATCCGAAGAAGACGGCCGAGGCTTTCAATGCCCGAGGCTGGAGCTCGCTCGGCGACATCGGCTACGTCGATGGCGAAGGATTCCTCTACCTCACCGACCGCGCCTCCCACATGATCATCTCGGGCGGCGTCAACATCTATCCGCAGGAGCTCGAGAACGAGCTCGTCATGCATCCCTCGGTGGCCGACGTAGCCGTGATCGGCGTGCCCCACCCCGAGATGGGCGAGCAGGTGAAGGCCGTCGTCGTCGCGGCAGAAGGGGCCGTGCCCGGCCCCGAGCTCGAAGCCCTGCTGATCGCCTTCGCCCGCTCGCGGATCGCGCATTACAAATGCCCGACCTCGGTCGATTTCGTCGACACACTGCCCCGCCTGCCGACGGGCAAGCTGCGCAAGGCAGAGCTGCGCAAGCGCTATTGGCCCAGCTGACCTGGAACGGCTTCGGTCCCATTGACGTCGCCCCCGCGCGGAGTTAGAAAACGGCCGAAATCCCGCGGAGCCGGAGCTCCACTGTGTGTGATCCGGCGGACGGCCAACCGAATGTTCAATTCCTTCCTCGCCTCCGGCCTGTGCGGCGTGGAGATCGCCGGCAAGGGGGGCCGTGGGGTCTTCGCCGACCAACCGATCCCAGGCGGCCGTCTCCTGATCGTCTTCGGCGGCGACATCATCTCCCGCAAAGACGTCGACCAGCTGACCCCCGACCTCCGCCCCCTCGTCATCCAGGTCGACGAAGACTGCTTCCTTGTCTCGACCAAGCCCGGCCCCGCCGACTGGGTCAACCACAGCTGTGAGCCCAATGCCGGGCTGCGCGGCCAGATCACGCTGGTCGCGCTGCGCGACATCGCTCCCGGCGAGGAGATCACCTTCGACTACGCCATGAGCGACGGCTGCGACTACGACGAGTTCGACTGCGGCTGCGGAGCGAGGATGTGTCGCGGGCGGATCACGGGAAAGGACTGGTGCAAGCCGGAGCTCGTCGAACGCTACCGTGGCTATCGCTCGACCTACCTCGATTTCCGGCTGGCCCGCGGCGAGTACTAGCGGGACGCGGCGAGAAACGCGACGACTGTTCGCGCGAGGCCTTCGCCATCATCGAGCATGATGCCGTGACCGGCGCGCGGGAGCGTCACGAGCCGTCCGTCTCGCAGCACGTGGTCCACCATCTCGCGCGCGACCTTCTCCGACAGGATTGCGGAGAGCCCGCCGCGCACGACGAGCACCGGACACGCGAGCGCAGCGAGTGCCTGCCACAGCTCCCGCGTCGTCTCCGCCAGCTGCTCGGGCGTCCCGCCGTCCCCGAGCACGCCGGGATCGAGGGCCGGCTCGAAGCGCCCGTCGAGGCGGCGAGCGAGGCCCGTCTCTGCGAGCCGGTCGAGTAGCTCGGGATCGCCCAGCGGATGGATCACCGAGAGCGAGGCGCGGTATTGCGCGACCGTGGCGAAGCTCCGCAACCCGCTCGCCACTTCTTCGACGACGTGACTCGAGCCGCTGGATTCGAGGGCGGGGCCGGTGTCGACGAGGGTCAGGGACGCGATCCGGGCAGAGGTCCGGGCCGCGAACAACGTGGCGATGCTTCCACCGAGGGAGTGCGCGATCACGTGGAGCCGGTCGAGCCCGAGGGCGACCGTCAACGCCTCGAGATCGGTGGCATAACACGCGAGGCCGTATTCGCCGGCCGGCGACCAGGGCGAGGCGGCGTGTCCTCGCAGGTCGACCGAGATCGGCCGCAGGCCTTCGGGCAGTGCACGCTCGAGCTTCTCCCAGACGACGCGATTGTGGCCGAAGCCGTGCACGAGCAAGACCGGCGTACCCGCGCCGCGGGGATCCGAGAACGCGAGCGGAACCGACTTCGGTGTCGCGGGCAGCGTCATGCGGAGCCTCGGGCGAGACTCGCCTCGAGCCGCCGCACAAGGACCTGCGCGATCTCCGCGAGGGTGGGGCCCGGCGTGAACCAATCCGCAGCGAGCGGGAGCTCGAGGCCGCGGCCGAGGCCCATGAAGAGCTCCATCGTCATCAGCGAATCGAGTCCAAGGGCGTCGAGGCGGAGCGCG
>JANNQH010000622.1:0-3821 GCA_031400655.1 Deltaproteobacteria bacterium
CGCTCGAGACCGAGGTCAAGATCCTCGGCACACCCGAGGAGAGAGCGACATGAAGCTGCTGCGCTTGCTCCTGGGTCGACGATCCTCCGATCGGCGCGGGGCCCCGCCGGCCGTCGAGGCCGCGCTGCGGGCGAAGCGCGCGCGCGACCATCTGGCGCGCCAACAGCGCCGAGAGCGCCGCCGCGAACGCCGGCGCGACGACCGCTCGAACGACCCGAGCGAACCCGCCCCGACTTCCCTGTCGCCGCTTTCATTCGAAGCGCCGCTCGCGTCCAAGGCGCCGTTCCAGCTCGAGCCGCCGCCGCGTGCCGGCCAAACGCGCAAGCCGGCCACGCGAGCGAGACCCCCGCGCGTACGCGAGCCGCGCAAAACCGCTCCGCGGGCGGCGGCGGCGCGCGCCGTCGTCACGGGCCGGCCGCTTCCCCGGCTCGTCGTCCCCGGCTGTACGCTGCTCGCCGTCGGATTGGGCTTCGCGCTGGCCCGCCCGCTGTTCGAGCGACTCTGGTTGCCGCAGGTGCGCCTCGAACGTGTGGCGGTGCTCGGAGCGGCGGTGCGCGAGCCGCAGACGATCGCCCGGGCGCTGCTCGCGAGCGCCGGCTCGCCCATCGATCGATTGCCTGCCGAAGCGGTGAATGCCCTCGTCATGGCGGACCCCTGGATCGAGTCGGCCGAGAGCCTGCGACTGCCGGACGGCACGCTGCTCGTCCGTGTCGTCGAGCGCCGGGCGATCGCGCGCTACCGGAATACGCCCGAGAGCGAGATCGCGCTGGTCGATCCGGCGGGCCGGCGCTTCCTCGGAGCCGTCGAGGACGCGGGCGAGCTGCCGCTGGTCGCGGGCCCCCTCGAGAGCGACGCCTCGCTCTCGCAGTCCACTCTCGAAATCCTGAGCGAGCTGCGCAAGCACGCCCGGCTCGCCGACGAACCGTCGGCCCTGACACTCCATCTCCCCGGTCCGCACGGCGAAGCCGCTCAAGCCGCCGACACATCCGACGCCTCCGAGGGAGATCCGCTCGCCGGTGAGACCGGGTACGTGCTCGAGATCGGTGAGCAGGGCCCGCGCGCACTGCTCGGACAGACTTTCTTGAAACGACGCGTCGCCCGGCTCGCCTCGCTGCTCGACCAGCGGGACCCGCTGCTCGCCGGCGCGCGCGTCATCGATCTGCGGTACGCGGACCGTGCGGTCCTGCGTACCGAGCCCACGTCGGGGTGAGGTGGGCTCTTCGTGGTGGCGGTTCCCGGACGGGAAACGCCATCCAAATGGGGGATCCCTGGACGGGGATCTTTTGATTCCCGTGCAGGCCGGCACGGGAGATGGGGGGATCACATGGCCAAGCACAAGAGGGAGGACCTGATCGTCGGACTCGACATCGGGACCACCAAGATCTGCGCGATCGTCGCCGAGGCGACCGAGCACGGCATCGACATCGTCGGCATCGGGACGCATCCGAGCCGAGGCCTGCGCAAGGGCGTCGTGGTCGACATAGACGCCACCGTCGACTCGATCAAGCACGCCGTCGAAGAAGCCGAGCTGATGGCCGATTGCGAAATCACGTCGGTCTACGCCGGCATCGCCGGCGGCCATATCCGCGCCTTCAACTCCCAGGGCGTCGTCGCGGTCAAGGACCGCGAGGTCCGCGAGGGCGATCTGAAACGGGTGATCGACGCAGCCAAGGCCGTCGCGATCCCGATGGATCGCGAGGTGATCCACGTGATCCCCCAGGAGTTCACCATCGACGGCCAGGAGGGGATCCGCGAGCCGCTCGGTATGAGCGGCGTGCGCCTCGAAGCGAAGATCCACATCGTGACGGCCGCGGTGACGAGCGCCCAGAACATCGTCAAGTGCTGCAACAAGGCGGGGCTCAACGTCATCGACATCGTGCTCGAGCCGCTGGCCTCGGCGGCGGCGGTGCTCGCCGATGACGAGCGCGAGCTCGGCGTCTGCATGATCGACATCGGGGGCGGCACGACGGACATCGCGGTGTTCGGCGACGGGGCGATCAAGAACACCTCCGTGCTCGGGCTCGGCGGCTACCACCTTTCGAACGACATCGCCGTCGGTCTCCGCACGCCCTTCGAAGAGGCCGAACGTATCAAGAAGAAGTTCGGCATGGCGTCGGCGCGCTTCCTCAGCTCCGACGACATCATCAGCGTGCCGTCGGTCGGCGGGCGCAAGCCGAGAGAGATCTCGCGCAAGATCCTGTGCGAGATCATCGAGCCCCGGGTCGAGGAGATCCTCTCGCTCGCCCGCCAGGAGCTGATCCGGGCGGATCTGCTCCACCGCATTCCTTCAGGCCTGGTCCTCACCGGCGGCGCCTCGGCGCTCGCGGGCATCGGCGAGCTGGCGGAGGAGATCTTCGAGGCACCGGTGCGACAGGGGCTTCCGTCGTCGATCGGCGGTCTCCAGGACGTCGTCCGGAGCCCCATGTACTCGACCGGCGTCGGGCTCGTGTTGTTCGGATTGAGCCAACAGCGGTCGACGCGAGGCAGCCAGTTCCGGATCCGAGACAGCTCGATCTTCGGCCGGGTCAAGCAACGCATGCGCGAGTGGTTCTACGCCGAGTTCGATTGAGCAGAAGGAGGTCGACCGCGAATCGCACAAAATCCGCGGGAAAAAGTCCGTCGGGAAGAGCACAAATCAAAAGCAATCGTGTTACAGTCGGCGCGGCAGCCAGGCGTCGTGGGGGGGTTTAGCATGGCCAAGAAATTCAACGATCGAGACGGCGGAAGCTACCGGAGCGACGGAGTGGATCTCCTCGAGCTGGGCCCGGAGACTGGGCAAGAGCTGCTCGAATTCGACCGCTCCTCGCACCAGAAGGCGACCATCAAGGTCATCGGCGTGGGCGGCGGCGGCGGCAATGCCCTCAATACGATGATCCTGTCCGGCCTTTCCGGGGTCGAGTTCATTGCGGCGAATACGGACGCCCAGGCCCTCGCTCATAGCAAGGCCACGATCAAGGTCCAGCTCGGCGCCGAAATCACCCGCGGCCTCGGCTGCGGCGCCAATCCCGACCGCGGCCGCGCCTCGGCCCTCGAGGCCCGCGACCGATTGCGCGAGCTGCTCGAAGGCTCGGACATGGTCTTCGTGACCGCCGGTATGGGTGGCGGCACCGGCACGGGCGCGGCACCCATCATCGCCGAAGTGGCGCGCGAGATCGGAGCGCTCACGGTCGGCGTGGTGACCAAGCCCTTCCCCTTCGAAGGCAAGGTCCGCATGAAGCACGCGGGCCACGGCATCGAAGAGCTCCACAGTGTGGTGGATACGCTGATCACGATCCCGAATCAGCGGCTGCTGGCGCTCGCCGGCAAAACGACCGCTGTGAGGGACGCGTTCTCGAT
The DNA here is from genome assembly GCA_031400655.1 of Deltaproteobacteria bacterium. GTDB lineage: Bacteria > Myxococcota_A > UBA9160 > UBA9160 > UBA4427 > UBA4427. The sequence goes on from JANNQH010000622.1 coordinate 3,337, forward strand.
CGCCGACCAGGTGCTCTTGAACGCCGTGCGCGGCATCTCGGACCTGATCACGATCCACGGCCTCATCAATCTCGACTTCGCCGACGTGCGGACGGTGATGAACGAGGCGGGTGTCGCGTTGATGGGGACGGGCATCGGCCGGGGCAACACCCGCGCGATCGACGCCGCCAAGGCGGCCATCTCGAGCCCGCTGCTCGAGGATCTCTCGATCGACGGTGCCCGCGGTGTCCTGATCAACATCACCGGCGGGTCTGACATGACCCTCTACGAGGTCAACGAGGCCTCCTCGCTGATCCACGAGGCGGCGCACGAGGATGCAAACATCATCGTCGGGGCGGTGATCGACGAGACGCTCGCCGAGGACGAGATCCGGGTCACCGTGATCGCGACCGGCCTCGACGGCCAGGAGATGCGCCGCCTGCCGCCGCCCTCGCGACGGCGGACGACGGAGCCGTCGTTCGAGATGGAGCGCGAGCGCGCGATGG
>JANNQH010000623.1:0-2298 GCA_031400655.1 Deltaproteobacteria bacterium
CGGCTTCGAGGCCGTGCGGCGGCAGTACCTCGGCCAGCTCGACGGCCGCCACTGCTACTCGGCCGAGCTCCCCGGCGACGTCAATCCCCAGTCCGGCTACCGCTTCGCGAACCTCCACATGCTCCACGGCACCCTCGACGAGATGCAGCGCGGGCTCGCGGGGCGCGCCGTGCAGATCGTCGAATGGGATCGCACGCATCAGTACTGCGGCGCCTGCGCCGAGCCGACGCTGCTCTCGGAGATCGACCGCTCGCGCAGCTGTCCGCGCTGCAAGATCCCGATGTACCCGCGGCTCTCGCCGGCGATGATCGTCGCGGTCGAACGCGGCGACGAGATCCTGCTGGCGCGCGGCGCGAATTTTCCGCCGGGCATCAAGAGCGTGCTCGCCGGCTTCGTCGAGCCGGGCGAGAGCGCCGAGGATGCGGTGCGCCGGGAGATCTTTGAAGAGACGAGGATCGTGGTGCACGAGGTCGAATACTTCGCGAGCCAGTCCTGGCCGTTTCCGAATTCACTGATGCTCGGGTTTCGCGCGAAGTATGAATCGGGCGAGATCGAGGTCGACGGGGAGGAGATTCTCGAGGCGGATTGGTATGCGGCGAAGACGATGCCGCATTTTTTTCCGGGCAAGGTCTCGATCGCGCAGTGGTTGATTCACGACTTCTTGAAGAGGAATGGGGTCGTCGTGCCGGATTAGGCGGCACGCGTCCGCGTCCCGCCCGCGATGACTTTGGCAATCTCGCGCCGCGTCATGCCAACCGCAAGGAGCGAGCGTACCAGGAGGTCGAGACTGACCGTACGATCACCGGCCTCGACCTTCGCTACCCGCGATTGACTCGATTCGAGACGTTTTGCGAGCTGCGATTGAGTCATCCGTTGCTTCAGCCTTCGTTCCTTCAAGCTGTGTGCGAGCGCGAGCTTCAGCTCGATGAAGGCCGCCTCATCGTCGCTCAGGCCCAAGAACTCTTTAGCGCTGCCCACAACCCAGCCACGCGACACCAATCGTTTTTTTTTGGCCGGTTTCATATTCATATCCCCTCCCTGATCGCCTCATCGTAGGCGCGCAGTCGTCTTCGACAGACCTCGATGATTCCTCGCGGGGTCCGCCGGGTGTTCTTGTCGAACACCTCAGCGATGACGATCGCATCGAGCTCGACGCGGTAAATGATTCGCCAGTTGTGCCCCACGTCGCGTACCCGCAGCTCGTGGCATGCCGGTCCGACCGAGGGCATCGGACGAGATTGAGGCATGTGGAGACGCTCTCCTTGCTGCAATTGCCGCAACAGATCACCCGCCTCGATTCTCCCGCTTAGCGAGAAGGGTGGAGTCTTCACCTCGCCTGCCAACCACACGAGCGGCTTGTCCTGAATGAGTCGCAGGGAACCATATGTCAGTTCGGGCATGCCAACAAGGCTATCCCGGATGGCAGCCGGCTCATCTCAGAGCTTCCGCAAGCTCTCCTCCAATTTCAATGCGATGGCCCACGATCGGATTTGAACGCCGGCTTAACGACACGAGACGCGGCGCGCGGTCGACTCAAGTCCTCACGAATAAACCGTGAGCAGACTCCCCCGCGCCGGCGGATCCTCGTCGTTCTCGATTGCGCGATGTCTCGCCCGGATCGAATCGCGGAAGAACTCGTCGGTCTGGATCCAGAAGCGCCGCTCCATGATCGCCGCGAACACGAGCTCCGCGACCTCGGCGGGCGGCTTCGCCGCCGCGAAAACGGTCTCGACCATCTTCTGGACACCGGGATCCATCCCCGTCGCGCCCTTGCCCGGATTCATCAGCTCCTTCGGCCGATTGCGTTCCGAGTGGACGATGTTGGTCGAGACGAGGCCGGGGCAGAGACAGTGAACCGCGACCTTGCTGCCCGCATCAGCGAGCTCGCTGAAGAGCGTCTCCGCGATCGTGACGACGGCGTGCTTGGTCGCGTTGTAGGGGAGTGAGCCGGGGAAGCTCGTGAGGCCGGCGACCGAGGCGGTCATCACGATGTGGCCGGCGTTCTTCTCGCGCATCCCGCCGAGAAAGACGCGCAGGCCGTGAATGACACCGTAGAGGTTCACGTCGAGCGCCCATTTCCAATCCTTCGTCGTCAACAGATGCGACGGCCCACCGCCGCCCGTCACGCCGGCATTGAGACAGAGGATGTCCGGCGTGCCGAAGCGCTCGCGCGCGACCTCCCCGAGATGATCCATCTCGGACTCGCTCGACACGTCGGTCGGGACACCGACCGCCTCGACGCCGAGCGCCTCGATCCGGGCCACCGCCTCCCGCAGCGCCCCCTTCTCGACGTCCGCG
>JANNQH010000624.1:0-2574 GCA_031400655.1 Deltaproteobacteria bacterium
GTCGGGTAGAGGATCGCGTCGGGGAAGCGCTCGTGGATCGGCCCGAAATGCTCGAGGTAGAGCTTCGCGCCCGCCTCGCCGGCGACGGAGATGTCGGGGGCGTGGGTGTGGACGACGGATGCGCCCGCTGCAATACAGCGCAGCGCATCGGTGACGAGCGCCTCCTGGGTCTGGGGCACGTGCGGGTTTCGACTGGTGGGCGTCGCCCCGTTGAGCGCGACCTCGATGATGACGGGCTTTTCCAACTCTTCCCTCCCTGCTATCGGAACGAGAGCTGCTTCGGACGCTGACCGGGGCGGTTCGCGACCGCATCGGCGCGGTGCTTCCCGTCCTGGTGGATCGGCGTGCCGTTGACGAGCACGTGGCGCACGCCCGTCGGTGTATCCGCGGTCAGGCGATCCGCGCCGGCCGGGAAATCGCGCACGCGCCGGATCTTGCCGGGACCGACGCGGTCCGGCTCGAAGATACAGACGTCGGCGAACGCCCCTTCGCGCAGCACGCCGCGATCCTCGAAGCGGAAGATGCCCGCCGGCTCTCCCGTCAGCTTGTGCACCGCACTCTCGAGACTCAAGACTTCGCGCTCGCGCACCCAGTTGCCGAGCAGATCCGTCGGGAGCGGTGCGTCGCAGAGCATGCCCACGTGCGCGCCGGCGTCGGAGAGGCCGAGGGCCATCTGGTTCTGCTGAAGCAGATGCGTGATGCCGGCCTCGTCGTCATTGGCCTGGACATAGCGGAAGCGCGTCTCGAGATTCTCTTCCAGCGAGAGCGCAATGATCGTGTCGAAGGGGTGCTCACCGCGCTCGCGCGCGATGTCGACGACCTTGCGCTCGATGAGCGAGGTGTGGACGTTGCTCTCGGCGAGGTCGAAATTCTCCCAGCGCGTGGGCAGGGGCGTCGACTTCAGCTCTTCGATCGCCTTCGCACGCCAGGCGGGATCGCGGTAGCGCACCACCCGCATCTCCGGCTTCTCTGCGTAGAGCGCCGCGAAGCAGGGCGCCTGATCGAAGGCGAAGGGCGACTTCAGCTGCATCTGCAGCGTCACCTTTCGCACCGAGATCTGCGGCCACACGCCGGTCCCCTTCTTGAACTCATCGGCGTGGATGTTCGAGGCGTGTTGCCAAAGGCCCGGGATGGCGAGCAGCGCCGTGTACGTGAGCGGCACGCCCAGTCGGCGCTGGAAGGCGTAGACCTCGTTGTAGGCGAAGCCCGCACCGAGGGTCGACGCGACCACGCCGCGGCCGAGCTTCGCGAGCTCCTGCGCCATCGTCTCGAATTCCGAGATCGCCGCGATCCGGCTGCAGACCGGCTTGCCGCCGATTCCGACATGGGTCGGCGCGCGGCTCGTGGCGAGGCCGACCGCGCCCGCCTCCATCGCCTCGCGGACCGAGCGCGACATCGCGCGGACCTCGTCGTCGGTCGCCTCTCGCTCGTAGGCGTCGGCGCCCATATGAAAGAGGCGGAGGGCCGTGTGGCCGACGTAGCAGGCGTAGTTGAGTACGCTCCCGCGCCGTTCGACCGACGCGAGATATTCCGGGAAGGTCTCGAAATCCCAGGGAATGCCCGCCATCAGGCACGCCGGATTCATGTCCTCGACCTTCTCGAGGGTCAGCGCGATCGTCTCGCGGTCGGCGGCCCGGGTCGGGGCGATCGTGAATCCGCAATTGCCGGCGACGACCGTCGTGACGCCGTGAAAGCAGGACGGCGTCAGCGCCGGGTCCCAGAAGACCTGGGCGTCGTAGTGGGTGTGGATGTCGATGAAGCCGGGGGCGACGACGGCGCCCGCGGCGTCGAGCGTGACGTCCCCTGAAAGCCGCGGCCCGATCTCCGCGATCCGCCCGTCGCGGACCAGCACATCCGCCGCATAAGCGGCGCGTCCGGTCCCGTCGATCACATTGCCCCCACGAATCACGATCGATGACATCGCAGAATCCTTTCACGTCCACTTCGGACGGTCTCGAGGCTCGATTCGCGCCTCAGTCGCGCGGCAGCACGACCTTCGGAAGCGGGTGGCGGTAGAGGTGTGCCGCGTTCTCGCTGCACATCATGCGGAGCTCCCGGTTCGGGATGTGACCCCAGAGCTTCTCGATCACGTGCTGACTGTCGGGCCAGGTGCCATCCCCATGCGGATAGTCGGTCTCGAACAGCACGTGCTCGACGCCGATCCGGTGGCGGGTCTCGATCGTCGACGGATCGTCGATCGTGCAGAACCAGAAATTGCGCTTCAGCACGTCGGAGGGCCGCACTGCCCAACCCAACCCGTAACCCGAGCGGTCGACGATGTTGTCGAGCCGATCTAGCAGCATCGCCACCCAGCCGATCCCGCCTTCCGACATGGCGATCTTGAGCTTCGGGTGGCGCAGCGGGTATTCGGACCAGAGCCACTCGGCACAGGCGGCGAGCGAGAGCTGACCGAACATCGTGGCGCCCAGCTGAAGCTGGGGCGCGCCCTCCGGAATCGCGTACATGCCGGAGCTTCCGACGTGGAGCGAGATGACGGTGTCCGTATCTACGCAGGCCTGGATGATCGGATCCCAGTGTTTGCGGTCCCAGAGATTCGGCATGCCGACGGCGTGG
>JANNQH010000625.1:0-8110 GCA_031400655.1 Deltaproteobacteria bacterium
CGTCCGCCCGGAGCACATCCTCGCGATCCGGATCTCGACGCCCATCGAGCGCAGCGAATCGGGCGCCCGTGACGCCGAGGCCCGCGTCCGCCAGGCCTGGGCCCGGCTGGCCCCCGAGCTCCCCGGCTACGCCCCGACCCGGATCGATGCTACGCAGGAAGTCGTGGGGAGCGCGCGCTGAAGCTCGGATTTTTCCTCAAGGACGAAAGATCCTTCCCCGAAGGCTCTTCGGCATCCGCAATGGACAGTGCGGCTCGGTCACGTTCATCCAACGCTTCGGCTCCGCCCTGAACCTGACGCCCCACTTCCATACGCTGGTTCTCGACGGCGTCTACGCTGGGCCATCGTACGCCCCGGGCGCCTTCGTCGCCCTCCCTCCCCCCGCGACCGAGGATGTGGTGCGGGTGCTCGCGGGGACGGCGCGGCGCGTCCTGCGTCTTCTCGAGCGACGCGGGGTCGATGGGCAAGGCGATCCGCTCCCAGGCGAAGATTCCCTGATGGCGGTGCTCGGGGCGGCCTCGATTCGCTCGCGGATAGTCGGTTCAAGGCCCCCGTTTTTCGCACCGCCGGTCCATTATGTCACCCGGTCAGCCTCGGGGCCGTTCGGGGGGACTCGGTGAACGAGGTTCTTCTTCAGCGTCGCGAAGAAACTCTCCGCCACGGCGTTGTCCCAGCAGTTTCCCTTCCGACTTATGCTGGCCTCGAAGCCATGAACGCCGAGCAGGCGCTGATACTCGTTCGACGCATACTGCTTGGGTTCAAGGGGTCGTCGTAACACCTCAAGAGAGGGGGGTTGCGATGCGAGCAAATAGGCATCGGCGATCAGATCGTGCGCTTCGCGCGCGGATGCGCTCGCCCGGCCGGCCGACGGCGGGCCGGCGCGAGAAGCCGTCCGTCACGAAGGCCACGTAGACGAAGCCCACCCAGGTCGCGACATACGTGATGTCCGCGACCCAGAGCTGGTTGGGGCGCGAGGCTTCGAAGCGGCGCTGAACGAGTTCAGCGGGGCGCCGAGTCGCCTCGTCGACGATCGTGGTCCGCTTGAAGGCTCGCCCCCGAACGGCGCCCTGAAGGCCCATCTGGGCAATCAGGCGTTCGACCGTGCAGCGAGCAACCGGGAGGCCTTCTCGAAGCAGCTGGCGCCAGACCTTGCGCGCTCCGTAAACCGAACGGTTCTCCTTCCAGACGCGTTCGATCTGCTCGCGCAACGCCGCGTCTCGGACGCAGCGTGCCGAGCGTCGGAAAGGATCCCTCTGCTTCGCCTTGTGCTCGTGGTACGTCGAAGGGGCAATCGGCAGCACGCTGCAGATCGGCTCGACCCCGCAGACTTCGCGGTGATCGCCGATGAAGGCCACGATCACTTCGCTCGGCGGTCGAGCTCCGCGTGTGCGAAATACGCAGACGCCTTGCGGAGGATCTCGTTCGCCCGCCTCAGCTCGAAGTTCTCGCGCTCGAGCTCGGCGATCCGCTTGCGCTCGTCGCTCGTGATCCCGGGCTTACGGCCCGAGTCGATCGCCGACCGCTCGATCCACTTGCGTTGCGCTTCAGACGAGCAGCCAATCTTGGCGGCAATCGATCGGATCGCCTCCCACTGGGAGGCGTACTGATCTCTCTGATCCAGAACCATGCGGACGGCCCGCTCTCGAACTTCCGGGGAATACTTGCTGACAACTGCCATTGCTCCATCCTCTCAAGTAATGGAGCCTCCGGCAATCCCGGGGCGGTTCAATCCCGGCAGCTCGTCCTGGTCGCCATCGGATTCGTCGAAACCGCCTCCGAGGCCGGCCAAGGGAACTGAAAAGCGACATACTAGGCGATCATGGGAATGCGATTCATCTTCGCGGCCGCGATTCTAGCCGGGGCCTTCTTGATCTTCTTGGTACAGCCGATGGTGGGCAAGCGAATCTTGCCCTGGTTCGGCGGGTCGGCGGGCGTCTGGTCGGTCTGTCTCGCGTTCTACCAACTCGTGCTGTTCGCAGGCTACGCCTATGCGCATGCGCTGATCCGCTGGGTTCCAGCGCGACTGCAGCTCGTGATTCACGGAGCGCTGTTCCTCGTCGCTGCCCTGTTGCTCCCGGTCCTGCCCGACGACGGCTGGAGGCCCGCCGGCTCAGCCGATGCGAGCGGCTCGATCCTCTCCATGCTCACGATCAACGTCGCCCTGCCATTCGTGTTCCTGGCAGCGACCGGGCCGCTCGTTCAGGCCTGGTTCGCGCGCGCGTTCCCCGCGCGCTCGCCCTACGCTCTCTATGCGCTCTCGAACCTCGGCTCCCTCGCCGCCCTCGTTCTCTATCCGATCGCCTTCGAGCCACTTCTGAGCCTGACGCAATCCGGACGCCTCTTTTCCCTCGGTTTCGGGATCGTCGGTCCACTGGTTCTCGTCTGCGGCCTCGTGGCCGCGCGCGAACCGCACGGCCTGCCAGTCTCTCGTTCGACCGCGGCGATCGCCGAGCAACCGGCCCCGGGCCGCGCGACGATTGCGCTGTGGGTTCTGCTGGCGGCCTGCGCGGTCGTGCTGCTCAACTCCATTACCAGCAAGCTCTGCCTCGACATTGCGAGCGTTCCCTTTCTCTGGCTCCTGCCCCTCGCCCTCTACTTGATCTCGCTGATCGTCTGCTTCGGAATGCCCGCCGCGTACCACCGATGGATCTTCGCCATGCTCGGCCTCGCCGCAGCCATGGTCATCCTGATGCGTCCGGTGAGCTCTCTCATGCCGAATGCGCTTGAAATCATCTTCGCTGGCCGGCTGGGATTCACCATCCCCATTTATGGAGTTCTGCTATTCGCGACCTGCATGAGCTTGCATGGCGAACTGGTTCGGCTGCGGCCGCCCACCGGATCGCTGACACTCTATTATCTCTGCATCTCCGCGGGGGGGGCGCTCGGCGGGACCTTGTCTGGACTCGTGGCGCCGCGTGTGTTCTCGGACTATTACGAACTTCCTCTCGGCGTGATTCTCTGGTGGGTTCTCTTCCTGGCCGCGATGAAGCTCGATCGCGATCCGGCTGCGAGTGGCCGAACGCTCGGACTCCGCTCTCGCGCGTTCGCCGGAGTCAGCACGGCATTGGTCGTCTTCGCGGGTGCTCAATCCCTCCGAGACCTGCCGGACGTGAAGCATCGTGAACGGACCTTCTTCGGAATCTTGCGCGTCCTCGAAAATGGCTCGAAGCAATCAAACGATCTCCATAGCGTCTTGATGAATGGGACCACGATCCACGGATATCAGACCAAGCGCAATCCGAGACGGCCGACCTCGTACTACGGGGTCGCGGGCGGAATTGGGATCGCGCTCAGAAGTCGCCCGCCGGAAGACGATACCCGCGTCGGGGTCGTCGGCCTCGGGATCGGGACCCTCGCCGCCTACGGGCGAGCGGGCGATCGGTTTCGTTTCTACGAGATCGATCCGGGTGTTGTTCGGTTGGCTCGAGACTTGCGCTACTTCAGCTTCCTCGTCGACACCGAAGCCGAAATCGAAGTGGTCGAGGGGGACGCGCGGATCGCCATTGCCGAGGAGGTCGCGCGCGGCGAAGAAAAGTTCGACGTCCTCGTCGTCGACGCATTCAGCAGCGACGCGATTCCCGTCCACCTCCTGACGAATGAAGCAATTGCCCTCTATCGGAAGCGTGTGGGCGAGGCCGGACTGATCGCCATCCATGTGTCGAATCGGCACTTCGATCTGAGACCGATCGCCTTCCGCATAGCACGGGAGCAGAAGCTGGCAGGTTTGAGCGTGCGTAACGAATTGAATCTCGGACTCGACACCACGGCATCCCAATGGGTCTTTCTCAGCGCGGATTCAGGTCGAATCGATCGGCTGGAAAACACGGTCCAGCTGGACCGATCGATGCTCCGGCTCGACGAATCGGCGCTCGCTACCGAGCGGCCCGGTCCCGATGCGATCCTCACGACGCCGCTCTGGACCGATGATTACAGTAATCTCATCGGCGTCCTGAAGTGGTGAGATCACAGAGCATCGCGAAAAGAATGAGCCACCGTGATGAGATCTCCTAGGTTGACCGGCAGGGTGAGAATCGCCAACCTGACCGGCGCGGGCGGGGTTCGCGTCGGCATAGCGGGAATCAACCTTGGGGGGGACATAACCGTGCGCCATCGAAAACGAGTGCAATACTCGATTCGGGCAGTGGGTTCGAGACAGCAGGGGACGATTCGCGCTGGGCGCCATTTCGTCGTCCTGGTGCAGGCAGCCGCGCTTGCGCTTCTCGCCGGAAGTGTCGTGAGCTGTGATCGCGGTCGATCTGCGAGATCCGAGGACATGGTGGCCATCGCCGCCGGCGAGTTTTTCGCGGGCTGCGATCAATCAGTCGAGAGCAACTGCCTCGCCGATGAAAAGCCGGGCGGCCCCCGCCGGCTCGAGGCCTTCGCGATCGACCGGACGGAGGTAACGGTGGAGGCCTATCGCGACTGCGTCGACGCCGGCGACTGCAGCCCATCGAGCAGCGAGGCGGGTTGCAATGCGTCGCAAGCGGGTCGCGATCGCCATCCGATCAACTGCGTCGACTGGGATCAAGCAGTTGCCTACTGCGCTTGGCGGGGGGCACGCCTTCCGAGCGAGTGGGAATGGGAGCGCGCAGCGCGAGGCCCCGACGGGCGTCTCAATCCGTGGGGAAATGAGCCAGCCGACTGCACGCGTGCGGTGATCGATGAGGGCTCCGGAAACGCGTGCGGGAAGGGAGACACGACCGTCGAAGTCGGTAGTCGACCCGCCGGGGCGTCGGCCGAGGGCGCGCTCGACCTGATCGGAAACGTCTGGGAATGGACGGCATCGTCCCGCCCCGGCAGACTCGCCCGAATCGTGCGCGGTGGCGGCTACTATGGGACGCCAGACCAGGCGCGAGCGTCATTCTTGTTGCGCTTCAAGCCGGATGGCCAGGGTGCCTACGTGGGCTTCCGCTGTGCGCGCTGACCGACGCTCCGAGCGTGGGCGATTCCGAGCCACCTCGGCGACCTTCTTCGCGCGTTCGATCAACTCGATCACCCGACGACGAAACTCCGCCGGGTATCCCCTTCTCGCCATCTCGTCCTCCGATCAGGATGATGGCAACGAATCCAGTTTGAACACTCCGTCGAAGTCAGGGCAGGCCAAAGCCTCCGGCAATCCCGGGGCGGTTCAGAAAGCTCCGCTGCGGCGACGAGCTTTCGCGTTCGTCGGGCTCCTCGTGGCTCCGATCCTCGTCTTCGCGACCACTGCGGTCGCCGAAGCCGCCAGGCAACGCATCCTGGTCCAGTACCGAGCCGAAGGGCCTCATGCGGTCGAAGCCTGTGCAGAAGGCGTCTTTGCGAAACATCAGGCCATGTCCGCGTCGACGGCGGATCGCTCGGATTCCCTCGACCGCTGGTCCGCACGCCACCGACCCGAAGCCGTCCGAGCCGTCTTCCGGCGATCGGATGGGACAGGGCTCGAGCGGCAACGCCGCCGTCTCGTCGATCGCCTCGTCCAACGGCGCGCTTCGCAGGGAGCGAAGACGATGGCCGTCGAGCGCCTCGCCCAGACCGAAAAGCTTGCGGCCCGACTCGCCCACGTCTACGCCATCGATCTCCCGTCCGACGCCGACCTCGCCACTGCTCTCGCCGAGCTCGAGGCCGACGACCACGTCGCCTTCGCCCAGCCCGACCACGCCTACTCCCTCGATTATGCGCCGAACGACCCTTTCCTGACCTCCAGCGGCAGCTGGGGTCAGACCCATGCCGATCTCTGGGGCCTCGACCGCATCAATGCGAGGCAGGCCTGGCAGACGACCCGAGGTGCGGGCCAAGTCGTCGCCGTCGTCGATACGGGCCTCGACTACGACCACCCCGACATCGCGGCCAACGTCTGGGTTCATCCGGGGGAAGATCTGAACAGGAATGGCCGGATCGACGCCAGCGACTGGAACGGGATCGACGACGATGGCAACGGCTACGTCGACGATCTTCGGGGCTACGATTTCGCCGGCTTCGGTGATCGTCTTCCCGACGGTTCGACCCATCCCGGGGATCCCGATCCCTACGATGTGTTGGGCCACGGGACCCATGTCTCAGGAACGATCGCTGCGGTCGCGAACAACGGCATCGGGATCGCCGGTGTCGCTCCGGAGGCGACGTTGATGCCGATCCGCGGCTTCGACGACCAAGGGCGCGGCCGGGACTCCGATCTCTGGCGCGGCGTCCTCTACGCCATCGAGAACGGTGCCGACGTCATCAACGCCAGCTGGTCCTGCTCACCGGCCTGCCCCGACAATCCTCTTTCGCGAGAGGTCCTCGCCGTTGCCCACGACGCCAACGTCGCCTTCGTCACCTCCGCCGGCAACGACGGCCTCGACGTCGTCCGCAACGAGCCCGAGCGAACGACCGCAGCCATCACGGTCGGATCGTTCGGCGTCGACGATCAGCTCTCTTATTTCAGCAATTCGGGCTGGCTGATGGATCTCGTGGCGCCAGGCGGCGGACCCGCGACTGGTGCGGGCCGCGTACCCGCACGGAACATCCTGTCGCTGGCAGCGAAAAGACTGCCCGTCTTGCAGGAGTTCTTCCGGGTCGGTGACGACTACTATCGGCTGGCGGGGACCTCGATGGCAGCGCCCCATGTCGCAGGGGCGGTTGCGCTCCTGCGTGCTGCGGAGCCCGGAATCGCCGTCGCGGAGATTCGTCGGCGTCTGAGACGAACCGCTCGCGACCTGCCGCCCGAGGGTCACGACCCCATCCACGGTGCAGGCGCACTGGATCTGGGCGCACTTCTGACGACTAAGCCGGTCGACCTCGCGCTCGAGCTGATCGAACCAGGTCCAGGAACGCTTCACGATCCGACCTCGGGCCCGCTCTCGATCGTCGTTCGCGCTGCGGGCCACGATGCGGAGTCGTTTTCGCTGGCGCGCGCGGAGGGGCGCACCGGGAGCGAGTTCGAGCTGCTTGCCTCGTGGACACCCGATGGGGTCGAGACGCGATCCATCGTCTGGCGAACGGCCGGGATCGAAGCGGGACCCCAAACGCTTCGCCTGAGGGCCACTTTGCGATCCGGCGAGCACGTGGACGAGTACACCGTCATCGGGATAGAACGAATCTCGCCAGTGCGGATCTCGATGGATTCGCGGAACGCGTTGCGCCCCGATATCTCTGGGATCAGGGTCGTCTGGGAAGCCGTCGATCCTGAAAACCCGTTGCTTCCAAGAGCGTTCACGGGATTCTTTCCGGCGTCCTGGCGCCCATCCCCCCAGCCCTTGCCGGTCGATACGGGGGAGGAGAGGCCACAGCGGGGCCCTCGGATCGATCGAGGCCGGATCGTTTTCCGCGAGCCCACGGAAGGCGGTGACGCCGAGGCCCTGGTCGGATGCGATCTCGTACGGACCGGCCCGCAGCACAGCTGCTTGGCTCGGCGACTCGCGATCGCAGCGCCACGCGCCGAACCCGTGGCGTTCGCGCGGTCGATCGTGCTTTGGCAGGACGCTGATCGAGGGCTGGACATCATCGGCTGCCGCTGGCGTCTTCGTGGTTGGTGTCTGCCCTTTACCCTGCGGTCCACCGGGCAGACGCGAAACCACCGATTGCTCGCCTTCGACGGCCGAACGGCCGTCTGGAAGCCGAGCGGGGTCGGCTCCATCCCCGAATTCTGTCGAGTCGACTCCGAGGAGCTGAGCTGTGTGCCGATCTCCGTCGTTTCGAGCTCGCGTCTGATCACCTCGACGAGCTCTGCGGGGATCGACGGGGACCTACTCGCTGTCGAGATATTCAACGCGTTCGGTTCCCGGATTGCCTACTGTCGTCTCGATCGGGATTCGGGGAATTGCTCGCTTCGATTCGTATCCGGCACGACGTTTCCGTCGGCGCCTTCGGTCTCGGGGGAGCGCATCGTCTGGACTGAAGGCGCTCTCGGCGAAGACCGGCAGATCGTCTACTGCGAGGTGGATCCGATCGACGGAAGTTGTTTGCGGCAACGCTTGACCGGTTCCCCGTTCTCGGCCGATACGCCTGCGATCGACGGCAACCGTCTCGTCTGGTCTGATGAGCGCTATGGGCCCGAACAAATCGTCGGCATCGAGCTACCGGGTCTCGTGCTCGTACCGCGCGCTCGAATCCATCCAGGAGAGACTCTGCGCATTCCGATCGGATTGGTCGG
>JANNQH010000626.1:0-33267 GCA_031400655.1 Deltaproteobacteria bacterium
TCGGCAGCGAGGAAGGTCTCCAGTTCTGGGCGCACGACGCACGGCCGCAGCGCCGGACGCTGCGCGACGGCGACACCTCGAACCGCGTGTCGCGGATCGAGGCGAGCCGCGGCGCCCTCGTCGTGGCGACCGAGGGCGGCGCCTACTGGTCGTCGTCCGGGACCGTCTTCCAATCGCTCGGCTCGGGCTCGGCCGACCAATCGGTCGCGTGGGTCGCCGTCCGGCGCGCCGTGCCCTCGCACGCAGGCGAGTCTGCGGCGGGCCAACCCGGGCCGGGGCTCGTAGAGGTCTGGTCGTTCGGCGGAGAAGGACTCGTGCGGGTGCGCGGAATCGAGGCGACGGCGGGACTGCGCGTGCTGGATCGCGTCGTCTGGCCGCTGCCCCGGCCGGCGGCCGAGGCGGGCGTCGTCGATCTCGTCTTCGATCGAGCAGGAGAGCGGCTGCACGTCGTCTACCCGGATGCGATCGCGGTGCTCGAGGTCGAGGGGAGCGATCCTCGGGATCTCCGCTGGCAATGGGTTCGACCCGTCCTGTCGCCCGGCGCTGCGATCCGGCGGCTCGTGTTTGGCGCGGCTGGCAACGTCTGGCTCACGACGGATCACGGGCTCCTCGCCGCGAACGCGCTGACGAGCAGCTTCAGGCGCACGGGCAATCCCGCCGGATCCCGCGAATGCAGCGACCTCGTCGAGGCGAACGGCTTGCCGGGGGGCGCGCGCGCCATCGCGCTCTGTCGCACGAGCCTGCTCGCGCTCGTCGACGACGGGGAGGCGCCCGCGGTCGCCGCCGAGCTGGCCGAGCTGGCCGAGCTGTCGCCCGCAGCAGACGACCGGGAGGGCGGCGCAGCCGGACGCGCGGACTCGCCCGAGCCGATCACCCTCGCGGCCGATCCGCCGGTGGCGGAGATCCGCAGCCGTGCCCTCGCGCGAGTCGGGCTCTCGGTCGAGCGGGCGGACACGCTCTGGCAGGGGCTTCGCAAGAAGGCGTTCTGGCCCTCGCTCGAGCTGCGCGGCGCCTACGACGCCGATCAGGACCGCGGGTCGAGCCGCGACCAGACCTTCGTGTCGGGCGATACGCGGAATCTGCTCGATCGCGATCGCGGCGAAGGGCGCCACTACGCCGCCGTGATCACCTTCGATTGGGAGCTCGGCGGCATCGCCTATCCCGAGGATTCGGTCGACCTGTCCCGCGAGCTGCGACAGGTGACGAGTCTGCGCGACGACGTCTCCGACGAGATCCACCAGCTCTATTTCGAGCGCCAGCGTATTCGCGCGCAGCTCGCGACGGCGGAGCTCCTGGCGCCGGAGGAAGCTGCCGAGCTCGTATTGCGCGCCGAGGAGCTCGACTCGGGCCTCGACGCCTGGACCGGCGGCTGGCTCGGCGCCTGGCGTGCGGCGAACGAAGCGTCGGCGCGAAATCCGATTCACCCCGGTCGATCCGACCGCTCGGTCGACTAACACCCGGAATCAAGGAGTCAGCATGCATTCGAAGAAGTTCACGGGCCTTTTTCTCGCCAGCGTGGCCGCGTTGTGGGGCGCAGCGTGGGGCGGTGCAGCGCAGGCGCTGCCCGTCCTCTCGGAGTTCTACTACGACGCCGTCGGATCCGACGACGGCGAATCGTTCGTCGAGATCTACGGATCTCCCGGGACCTCGCTCGAGGGCCTCGCCCTCGACGGGATCAACGGAACGAACGGTGCCGTGGGGCCGACCATCGTGCTCAGCGGATCGATCGGAGTTTCCGGGCTCTACGTCGTCGCAGATCGCCGCAGCGATGGCACGAGCTCTGTCGCGGGCGCCGACCTGTTGGCGAACTTCGATTTCCAGAACGGTCCGGATTCGGTCGTGCTGCGCGGAGGCGCTTCGGTGCTCGATGCCCTGGGCTACGGGACCTTCGTCGCCGGTGAGATCAACGCGGGCGAGGGGGCACCGGTGCCCGGAGTGAGCGCAGGCTCGAGTCTCGCCCGGCGCTTCGCCAACGTGGATACGAACGACAACGCGTCGGATTTCGAGGCGCTGGCGACGCCGACCCCGGGCTCGGCGCCGATCTCGGCTGTGCCCGAGCCGGGGACGGCGCTGCTGCTTGGGCTCGGGTTGACGGGGCTCGCCTCGGTGACCGGACCGCGCCGGGCGGCGTCCCGCGCGCTGCGATCCCGGCCGCGCTGATCTTCGCGAAGCGAGCCGGGTGGGATCACTGCCCGGCTCGCTTCCTCGCCGGCGAGGCTCGCGTGCGGGCGATGGCCCTCAGCCTTTTCGTCGATTCGAGCCGGGCTGGTTGAGCCAGGCCCTGCGACTCCCGATAGGCACTGCTGCTCTGGTATGCGGATTCCTGGCCCTCGGAGGGCGACCGGCATGCTGCGCCACCTCCCGACTGAACTCCCGACTGCGGCAGGGAGGGCGGCGCACGCATGGTATGGTTCGCCGACTCATTCGCGAGCGGCAGTGCGGCAGAGCGGCGGGGGACATCGGGCGCGCGATGCAGCTGGGCTTCAACACCAATTTTCGGTATCGCGACGTCGTGTTCCACGTCCAGACGGAGGACTCGGGCCGCGCGAACCCCCACGTCATCACCCACCTCTTCCACGGCGGCAACATCATCGCCTCGGTGAAGAGCGACTACTCCGATCTGCTCGTGGAAGGCGACCTCGAGTCGGCCGTGCGCAAGCTGATGGAGACCCAGCACAAGTCGATGCTGAAGCAGCTCTCGCGCGGCGAGTTCGACGGGGCGATCGGCGAGCGCCTCGGCCCCGAGATCTTCCGCTCCGATGCGGGCGCTCATGTGGGTGGGGAAGCGGGTGGAGAAGCCGCTGCCGATCGGCAGGCTACGCCCCGGCCCCGCGCGAGCTCGGAGACCGGCTCCTCCGACACGGACAGGACGCCGGCACCCGGCCGCCGAACCCCGTCCAGCCCATCCGCGGGCTCGGCATCGAATACGCCGCTTGCGGCTGGCCGCGCCCATGCCGAGGCCCATGCCGAGGCCAAGGCCGAGCGCACACTCGTGACGCCCGAGCGGCGCGACACGACGTCGGGCCTCGCGCGGGTCTTCGGAGAGCGCGTCGTTTCCGAGAAGCCCCTCGACGAAGTCGTGCTCGAGTATCTGGTCGAGAACGCCCGCAAGCGGAAGCGGCAGCCCAAATCATGAGCGCGGCGAGACGGTGAGGCGTCGAATGACGAGCGCTCCCGGCGAATCGCCGGTGCGCATGTATCACGTCTCCAAGTCCTACATGGCCGGGCAGTTCGCCTTGCAGGACGTGTCGCTCGAGATCCGCCGCGGCGAATTCGTGTTCCTCACCGGATCTTCGGGTGCTGGCAAATCGACGCTGCTCGAGCTGATCTTCGCGGCGGAGCAGCCGAGCGAGGGCCAGATCGTGGTGCTCGGGCGCAACGTGGCGCGGCTCGGCCCCGGCGCGATCCCGGCGCTGCGCCGGCGCATCGGCGTCGTGTTCCAGGACTTCAAGCTGCTCCAGGACCGCACGGTCGAGGAGAACGTGCGCCTGGCCCTCGACGTCGTCGGCACGCCCCGCCGCGAGGCGCGCACCCGCGTCTTCCAGCTGCTCAAGTCCGTCGGACTGCAACACCGCCGCTTCCAGCAACCGCGCACGCTCTCGGGCGGCGAGCAGCAGCGCGTGGCCCTCGCGCGGGCGCTCGTGAACGAGCCGGAGATCCTGCTCGCCGACGAGCCGACGGGAAATCTCGATCCCGAGCTCACGCTCGAGATCATGGATCTGATCGCGTCGGCCTCGACGCGCGGCACGACGGTGATCGTCGCGACCCACAACCACTCGTTGATCGAGCGCTACGGCAAGCGCAGGTTGCGCCTCGAAGGGGGCCGGATCGCCGAGGACATCCCGGCGACGGCCGGCGTCGAGCGGGGGGTGGGCGCATGAATCGGGCGCTGGTCCTGATCGGCATTGCCTGCGCGAATGCGGCGCGCGGACTCCGCCGGGCGAGCTCGACGAGCCTGCTCGCCGTGCTGACGATTGCGATCGTGCTCGTGCTGATCGGGGGCGCCTGGCTGCTGGTGGGCAATATGTCGAGTCTGCTCGACGAGTTCGGGGCCGAGCTCCAGCTGACGGCCTACCTCGATGCCAATCTGCCCGAGGCGCGACAGAACGAGCTGGCGGAGCGGGTCGCAGCCGAGCCGGGTGTCGAGCGCGTCGCCGTCGTGACCCAGGCCGAGGCCCTCGCGCGATTCGAGAAGATCGCGGGGAGCGCCGAGCTGCTCGAAGGCCTCGCCGAAAATCCGCTGCCGCCCTCGCTCGAGATCACACTCGCGCCCGAAGCGCGGACGAAGCAGGGAATCGATGCCCTCGAAGCGTCACTGTCGGGTGTCCCCGGAATCGGCGAGCTGGCCCATGGCCAGGATTGGATCGAGGGCTATGCCCGGGCGATCGCCCTCGTCCGCGGCCTCGCGCTGGGGCTCGGCTGCGTGCTCGGGCTCGCTGCTCTCCTGATCGTCGCGAACACGATCCGGCTGGCGGTCTACGCGCGCCGGGACGAGCTCGACATCCTGGCGCTGGTCGGCGCCAGTCGAACCTTCGTGCGCGTGCCCTTCCTGCTCGAGGGCACACTCCAGGGGCTGCTGGGAGGACTTCTCGCGCTCGCGATCGTGTTCGGGACCTACGCGCTGCTGCTGCCCCAGCTCGAGCGCGGTCTCGAGCTCGTGCTCGGCCGCTCGGGGCTCCAGTTCTTCACGACGGCGCAAGCGATCGTGTTGGTCGGCGCGGGCGCCGCACTGGGACTGCTGGGCTCGATCACGGCCCTTGTCGGTTGGCGGGGACCGTCGTGAGGCAGGCCCTCGGGCCGCGCGCATCGCGAAGCCGCCGGGTGGCGCGCGCTTGGCTGCTCGCGCTCGTCCTGACGGCGGCTCTCGCAGGCAGCTCGGCGGCGGCGGATCGCGCGGGCGAGCTCGAGGGATTGCGGGAGAAGATCCAGGAGAGTCGCGAGCGAGTGACCGGCCACGAGGCCTCGGAACGGGCGATTCTCGAGCAGCTCGAAGAGGTCGATCGGCGGCTGGCAGACGTGACGCACGAGCGCGACAAGGCGCGTCGCGACGTGGGGGAGGCGCGGGCGCGCCTCGAGCAGGTGCGACCGCGGCTCGAACAGGCGAAGACCTCGCTCGGACGGACACAGCGGGCGCTCGCGGCTCGCGCGGTCGCGCTCTATCGGGGCGGGGAGATCGGCCCCGTGCGGGTGCTCTTCGCGGCGAGCTCGCTCAAGGATCTGATGGCCCGGGCGAGCGGGCTCCGCATGCTCGTGCGGCACGACGCGGATCTGGTCTCGCGCTTTGCGGGTGAGCGCGATGGGCTCGTCCGCGTCGAGGCCGAGGCGCGCGAGATCGTCGCGAAACGGGAGCAGGCGACGGCGCGGCTGACGCAGCTCGTTGCCGATCTCGATCGGGAACGCCGCGGCAAGAACGCGATCCTGACCCGCGTCCGACGCAATCGCACGTCGGAGCGGCGTCTGCTCGTCGAGCTCGAACAGGCCGCGCAGGCCCTCGAGGAGACGATCCGCACGCTCGGTCGGCGCACGGATTCGCCGAGCGGCGGCGTGCCCGGGGAGGCGAGCGGCCTGCGGCGCGGCGCCCTGTCGCCGCCGGTCGACGCGGCCATCACGCAGCGCTTCGGGCGCGTCCTCGATCCCGAATTCCAGACCGAGACCTTTCGCAGCGGTGTCGACTTCGCGGCGCAGGCGGGCCTGCCGGTGCGCAGCGTCGCCCGGGGTCTCGTGCGATTCGCGGGTTGGTTCCGGGGCTACGGCCGCATCGTGATCATCGACCACGGCGACGCCTATCACACCGTCTCCGGCCACCTCGACGAGATCCACGTCAAGGTCGACGACGTCGTCCTCGCCGGCCAATCGATTGGCACCGTCGGCGAGACCGGCTCCCTCTCCGGCCCGAGCCTCTACTTCGAGCTCCGCCAGAAGGGATCCCCGATCGACCCCGCCCCGTGGCTGCAGGGAGACTGAGGGTTCCATTGGGCTGAGGGCTCCATTCGGCTGAGGGCCCCATTCGGCTGAGGGCCCCGGCGCGGCCTCCGTCTCTCCACTTCGTCGTCCGCTAGTGTCTGCGCGGATCTTCCTCGGGCGCTGCGCGGCCCGCGGACAAAGGAGCGGACGAACTCGTGACGATGCGGTGGACACCGACTTTTCTGGCGCCCTTTG
This sequence comes from Deltaproteobacteria bacterium, assembly GCA_031400655.1. Classification (GTDB taxonomy): domain Bacteria; phylum Myxococcota_A; class UBA9160; order UBA9160; family UBA4427; genus UBA4427. Next base: position 6,160 of record JANNQH010000626.1, read on the forward strand.
CGTGTGGCATGGCGGTCGCGATTGCCGCGACGAGCTTCGTCGGCCAGGCCGAGTCCCCGGCCAACCCGGCCGGCAACGCCCCCGACGCAAGCAGCGACCGCTCTCAGCGCTACGAGGACCTGTCCCTCTTCACGAGCATCCTCGAGATCGTCCGCAGTCATTACGTCGACGAGGTCGACGAGCACGCGCTGCTCCAGAGCGCCATGCGGGGCCTGCTCCAGGATCTCGATCCCCACTCCTCGTTCATGGAGCCGACCGAGTTCGACGAGATGCAGGTCGAGACGAAGGGCGAGTTCCACGGCCTCGGCATCGAAATCTCGAAGGCGGCCGGTGAGTACATCGAGGTCGTCTCGCCGATCGAGGGCACGCCCGCCCAGCGCGCCGGCATCAAGGCCCACGACCGCATCAGCTCGATCTGTCCGACGGACAAGCCCGCGGAATGGTCCGAGCCCTGTCGCGCCACGGCGGAGATGTCCCTCGGCGAGGCGGTGACCCTGATGCGCGGTCGCAAGGGCACGACGATCACGATCTACATCCTGCGCGAGGGACTCGCGGAGCCCAAGCGCTACGACATCAAGCGCGACACGGTGACCGTCGCGTCAGTGCGCTCGGAGCTCGTCGAGCCGGGGATCGGCCACCTGCGCGTCAGCTCCTTCCAGGAGCGCACGGGCCAGGACGTGGGCCAGCAGCTCGACGCGCTCGAAGCGAAAAACGGTGCCCCGCTCGCAGGACTGGTCGTCGATCTGCGCGACAACCCGGGCGGTCTGCTCAACCAGGCCGTCGAGATGGCGGATCACTGGCTGCCGGACGGTCTCGTCGTCTACACGCAAGGCCGCAACGCGAGCGAGCGCACCGATTACCGCTCGAACGAGGCGATCACGGGCGGCGACTACCCGATCGTCGTGCTCGTGAACGAAGGCAGCGCCTCGGCCTCGGAGATCGTGGCCGGCGCGCTCCAGGATCGGCACCGCGCAATCGTGCTCGGCAAGCCCACCTTTGGCAAAGGCTCCGTCCAGACGGTCTATCCGCTCGAGGGCGGTGCCGGACTGCGCCTGACGACCGCGCTCTACTACACACCCGCCGGCCGCTCGATCCAGGAAGTCGGCATCATTCCCGACATCGAGGTCGATCCCGCCGAGCTGGCGGAGGTCGGTCTGCCCAACCGCCGGCGCATGCGCGAGAGCGACCTCGACCGCCATTTCACCCAGCGCGACGCGAAGGGGCGCGAGTCCGGGGATCCGGCGCCGGCGCCGCGTGCCGAGCAGAAGGCACCGGCGGCGGAGAAATCGGCTCCGGTCGATTCTGAAGGCGACGGCGCGGCGAGCGGGTCGTCAGGCGAGGCGGCCAAGGTCGCGGAAGGGGAGGCGGAGCCCGCCGTCGACGTACAGCTCGCCCGGGCCGTCGAGGTGTTGAAGACCTGGCAGTACTTCGAGGATCTGAGCGATCAGCGCAGCCACGCGCAGGCGAGCGTGCAGGCTCCCGCCGATTCGTCGGCGGTGCTTCCTGCGCCGCTCGTGCCGCCCGCGCCGCCCCTCGCACCGAAGCCCGCATCGAAGCCGGTGCCGAAGCCCGCGCCGAACTAACGCGGCATGTCGACGACCCGTTCGCTGCCGCGCGAATCTTCGGAGCGGCCGATCCTGGGTGTCGGCCAGCTGCTCGCCGGCCTGTCCGGCCTGTTTGATCACCACGTCGGGCGGATCCGGGTCGTGGGCGAGATCAGCAATCTCCATCAGGCCCGCTCGGGCCACGCCTATTTCACGCTGAAGGACGAGGATGGCCAGATCCGCGCGGCGCTCTTCCGGGGCGCGGCGGGCCGGTTGCGCTTCGAGCTCGAAGAGGGGCTCGAGGTCGTGGTCGAGGCGGAGGTCTCGATCTACGCCGCGCGCGGCGATCTCCAGCTGATCGTGCGCGGCGTAGAGCCGCGGGGGCTCGGTGCGTTGCAGCTCGCCTTCGAGCAATTGCGGCGGCGGCTCGAGGCCGAGGGGCTCTTCGATCCCGCCTTGAAGCGGGCGATTCCCGTTCATCCGCGCCGGATCGGTCTCGTGACCTCGCCGACCGGGGCCGCGATCCGCGACGTGCTCGAGGTGACGGGTCAGCGATTTCCGGGGATTCCGATCCTGATTGCGCCGTGCCTCGTCCAGGGCGAGTCGGCGCCTTCGGAGATCGCCCGCGCGATCGGACAGCTCGCGCATTTCGATGACGTCGACGTCGTCCTGCTCGTGCGCGGCGGGGGATCGATCGAGGATCTCCAGGCCTTCAATAGCGAGCAGGTCGCCCGGGCGGTGCGAGCTTCGCGGACGCCGGTCGTGTCCGGCGTGGGACACGAAACCGACATCACGATCGCGGACCTCGCGGCCGATGCGCGGGCCGCCACGCCGTCGGCGGCGGCGATGCTCGCGACCCCCGATCGCGCTGCGCTCGCACGGGTCGTCGACCGCGACCTGCGGCGATTATCGGGCCTGGTCGCGGGCCGGCTCGAGCGCGCCCGGGCCCGCGTCGCCCACGCTGCCGAGGTGTTGGGGGCGCGCAGCCCCCGAGCGCGCCTCGAGCGGGCCCGGATGCGCGAAGCCCGGGCGCGCACCGCGCTTTCGTCGGCGATCGCCCGGCGCGTCGACCAGGGTCGTCGCGGGTTCATCGAATGGGCGACCCGCCTCGACGCGCTCTCACCCCTCGGCGTCCTGGCACGGGGCTATGCGCTGGTGCGACGGCTCGAGGATGGCCGCATCGTGCGCTCTCCGCGCGACGTCCGGGTGGCCGACCTGCTCGACTTGCGGGTGTCCGAGGGGCGCCTCACGGCCCGCGTCGAGGCGCTCGACCCGGAGCCCTGATGCGCCGCGTGGCCCGCTGGACCTCGCGTCGAAAACCCACGTTATTCCAGGGGTTTTGCGTCTTTGGTCGCGTTGACGACGCGATCCGTCGCCGTTAGAGTCGATCTCAGATGGCCAGGTCCAGGCGGAGTGGCGGCGAAGCGGTCGAAGGGGGCGAGGCAAAGCCTTCGGTGCCCCCCGAGCTCTCCTTCGAGGCGGCCCTCGCGGCGCTCGAGGGCGTGGTGTCGCAGCTCGAGTCCGGCGACATGCCCCTCGAGCAGGCGCTCGAGGCCTTCGAGTCGGGTGTGAAGCTGTCGCGGCGGTGTGCGGCGACGCTCGAGGCCGCCGAGCGACGGATCGAGATCCTGATGGCCGGGCGCCCGGGCTCGGCCGTGCGCGTCGAGCCGTTCGGCGCGGCCGGGTCGGGTCCAGACGATGACACCGCGGAGATCGACACCGAGGACGGCGATCCCGACGGCGAAATGCGGGAGCGTTAGGGGATTCGCCGTGGACGTCGAAGCCTACATGGCCGAGCGAATCCCGCTGATCGATGCGGCGATCGACGCGCGTTTCGAGCAGGCCGCGGGCCGCGTGCCCGAAGCGCTGCGGGGGGCGATGCGGCACCTGCTGTTTCCGGGCGGCAAGCGACTGCGCCCGGTCTTCTCGCTGGCGGCGGCGGAAGCGGTCGGCGGTCAAGCGGAGTCGGCCCTGCCGCTCGCGGTGGCCGTCGAGCTGATCCACACCTACTCGCTGGTCCACGACGACCTGCCCTGTATGGACGACGACGATTGGCGGCGCGGGCGGCCGACGGTGCACGTCGCCTTCGACGAGGCGACAGCCGTGCTGGCGGGGGACGCGCTGCAGAGTGAAGCGTTCGCCGTGCTCGCGGAGGCGTCGGTGGCGGACCCGGCGCGCCTGTTATTCGTCGTTGGGCGGCTTGCCCGAGCGATCGGTGCCGAGGGCCTCGTCGGGGGGCAGCAGGACGATCTCGCCTTCGAGGCTGAGATGAGCACGGGCGATCCGACGGTTCGCGCAGGCGCAGATCATGTGCGCCTGGCCTCGATCCACGAGCGCAAGACGGCGGCGCTCTTCCAGGCGGCGATCGTGGGCGGCGCCGTGCTCGGCGGGGCGGATCACGCGGCCTGCGAGCGCCTCGAGGCCTTCGGACGCGATGTCGGCGTCGCCTTCCAGATCGCCGATGATCTGCTCGATGCGAACAGTGACGAGGCGGCGAGCATCCTGCGGCTCCAGGGGATCGACGACGCGCGCTCGGGTGCGATGGGTCTGGTCGAGCGGGCGCTCGCGGAGATCGAGGGTTGGGGCGAGCGCGCGTTGCCGCTGCGAGAGCTCGCGCGCTTCGCGGTGCGGAGGAGTCGATGAGCGACGAGCGACATGAGGAAAAGCGCGACCCGCAGCGCGAGAAGCTCCTCCACGGCATCGAGCGGCCGTCGGACCTGCGCAAGCTGCCGCGGGAGGCGGTGCCGCAGGTCGCGCAGGAGATCCGCGAAGAGATCCTGGCCCGCGTTTCGCAAACGGGCGGTCACCTCGCCTCGAGCCTCGGTGCCGTCGAGCTGATCACCGCGATCCACTACGTCTTCGACACGCCGCAGGATCGCTTCGTCCTCGACGTCGGTCATCAGGGCTATCCGCACAAGATGCTGACCGGCCGCCGCGAGGACTTCGACTCGATCGGCAAGCGCGGTGGTATGTCGAAGTTCCTGCGCCGCACCGAATCCGAATACGATCATTTCGGCGCTGGCCACGCGGGCACGTCGATCTCCGCCGCCCTCGGCATGGCGCGCGCCAAATATCATCTAGGCGAGCCCGGGGTCGTGATCGCGCTGATCGGTGACGGCGCGATGACGGCGGGCATGGCCTTCGAAGCCCTGAATCACGCCGGCCATATCGGCGAGAAGAACCTGATCGTCGTCCTCAACGACAACGAAATGTCGATCGACCCGAACGTGGGCGCGCTCTCGTCGTATCTCTCGAGGAAGCTCTCGGCGCCGATGGTGCGGCGGATGAAGGGCTGGGCGCGGGAGTTCCTCTCGGGCATGCCCGGCGACATGCTGCACTGGGCGCGCAAGGCCGAGGAGTCGCTCAAGGTCTTCTTCTCGCCCGGACTGCTATTCGAGGCGCTGGGCTTCCGGTATGTCGGTCCGATCCAGGGCCACCGCATGGACGTCTTGCTCGAGACCTTCGAAAACGTAAAGGCGATGGTGGCCCAGGGGTCGGGGCCGGTGCTGATCCACGCGATCACCGAGAAGGGCCACGGCTACGCACCCGCCGAAGCCGATCCGCTGAAATACCACGGCGTGGGCCAGTTCGACGTCGAATCCGGCAAGTTCGCACCGACCCGCCAGGCGCCGCCGACCTATACGAACGTCTTCGCCGACACCTTGATCCGGCTCGCGCGCGAGGATGAACGGATCGTGGCGATCACCGCCGCGATGGCCTCGGGCACCGGCCTCGACCGGTTCCAGCGCGCCTTCCCGAAGCGCTTCTACGACGTAGGTATCGCCGAGCAGCACGCTGTCACATTCGCCGCGGGCCTCGCCGCCGAGGGCATGAAGCCCGTCGCCGCGATCTACTCGACCTTCCTGCAGCGCGCCTTCGACCAGGTTGTCCACGACGTGTGTCTGCAGAATCTCGACGTGACCTTCGCCCTCGACCGCGCGGGGCTCGTCGGTGCCGATGGGGCGACTCATCAGGGTCTCTACGATTTCGCCTACTTCCGCATGCTGCCCAACGCGATCGTGATGGCGCCGAAGGACGAGAACGAGCTCCAGCATCTACTGAAGACCGCGATCGAGTACCCGGGGCCGGCGGCGGTGCGTTTCCCGCGCGGGTCGGGATTCGGCGTCGCGCTCGACCCGGACGTGAAGCCGCTCGCGATCGGGCGCGGGGAGCTGCTGCGCGACGGTGCGGACGCCGCGATTCTCGCGATCGGGACGACGGCGCATCCGGCGCTCGAGGCGGCCGCCGAGCTCGCGGCGGAGGGAATCGCGTGCGCCGTATTGAACGCGCGCTTCGTGAAGCCCCTCGACCGCGACCGGATCCTCGAGCTCGCGCGTCGCTGCCGCGTGCTCGTGACGGTCGAGGAGCACAGCATTCGCGGCGGCTTCGGCAGTGCGGTGCTCGAGCTGCTCGCGGAAGAGGGGGTCACGATCCCGGTGCGGATGCTCGGGGTGCCGGACGGGCTGATCGAGCACGGCGAAACCGCGGCGACGGTCGGGATCGCGGCAGGCGACATCCGACAGGCGGTGGCGGCGCTCTTCGCACGCGCTCGATCGGAAGCGCCCTGAGGCCTCCCGAAGAGAAGCGCGAAGAGAAGCGCGGCGAGAAGCCCGAGCGCCTCGACGAGCGGGTCGTTCGCGAAGGGCTCGCGGAGAGCCGGACCGCCGCCCAGGCCCTGATCCTGGCGGGGCGGGTGCTCGTCGACGACGAGCCCTTTGACAAGCCGGGCGTGCGCATCGCGCCAGAAAAATCGCTGCGCCTGAAGGGCGGGCCGCGGCCCTTCGTTTCGCGCGGGGGAGAGAAGCTCGCGGCGGCCCTCGACGATCTCGGTCTCGATCCGACGGGATTTTGTTGCCTCGACGTCGGCGCCTCGACCGGCGGCTTCACGGACTGCCTGCTCCAGCGGGGTGCCTCCCGCGTCGTGGCCATCGACGTCGGCCACAGCCAGATGCACTCGCGGCTGCTGCTCGATCCCCGCGTCGAGGTCCGCGAAGGCGTGAACGCGCGCCACCTCAGGCCGGCGGATTTTTCGGACGTCTTCCAGCTGGTCGTCGGCGACGTCTCGTTCATCTCCCTCGAGCTCGTGCTCCCCGCCCTCGACGCCTGCGCACCGGCTGCCGAATTCCTGCTGCTCGTGAAGCCCCAGTTCGAGGTCGGCCGCGACCAGGTGGGCAAGGGCGGCGTGGTGCGCGACGACGCCCTGCGCAGCGGCGCTGCCGACCGGATCGCCCGGGCGGCCCGGGCTCTCGGCCGGCAGGAGCGGGGGCGCGTCGACAGCCAGGTGCCCGGCCCCAAGGGCAATCGCGAGATCTTCCTGTGGCTCTCGCGGCGAGTGGTCGATCAGTCCGAAGTCCGAGCCGGCTCGAGCTGCTAACGTCCGGCGCGACGCTCCAAGCTCGGAGCCGGAGGTCATACGATGATCGATGTCACCAAAGAAGCGTCGGCTCGGATCCGCTCGCTGCTCAGCGAGGACGGCAAGCTCGAGACGCATGGCCTGCGCATGAAGGTCGTGGGCGGCGGCTGCAGCGGGCTCCAGTACCAGCTCTCCTTCGACGACGAAGTGCGCGAGATCGACCATCAGATCGAGGCCGATGGTGTGCGCGTGATCGTGGATGAAAAGAGCGCCCTCTACCTCGTCGGGGTGCAGCTCGACTTCGTCGACACGCTCCAGGAATCGGGCTTCAAGATCCAGAATCCGAACGCGTCCAATACCTGCGGCTGCGGTCAGTCCTTCGCAGCCTGAGCGCTGGCCTGAGCGCGCGCTGCGATCAGCGGGACTCCGCCGCAAGCCGCCGGGACTCGCATGACTTTGCCCCGCGATCCCGTCTATCTCGATCACCATGCGACGACGCCGCTCGACGAGCGCGTGCTCGAGGCGATGTTGCCCTATCTCCGCGAGGAGTACGGCAACGCCGCGAGCAGGACCCATCCCTACGGCTGGCGCGCGGAGGCCGCCGTCGAGAGCGCCCGCGAACGACTTGCCGACATGCTCGGTGCCCGTGATCCCTCGGAGATCGTCTTCACGAGCGGCGCCACCGAGAGCAACAACCTGGCGCTGCTGGGTCTCGCCGAGGCGGATTCGCGCCGTCGCCACCTCGTCACCGTCGCGACCGAGCATCCCTCGGTCCTCGACCCCTGCCGTGCGCTGGCGCGCCGGGGCTTCGCGGTCGACGTGCTCGAGGTCGATGCGGGGGGCCTGATTGCGCCCGACGGGGTCGCCCGCGCGCTGCGCGACGACACGCTGCTCGTCAGCGTGATGGTGGCGAACAACGAGATCGGCGTATTGCAGCCGGTGCGCGAGATCGCCGGGCTCTGTCGCGAGCGGGGAATCGCGTTTCACAGCGACGCCGCGCAGGCCGCGGGCAAGCTCGAGCTGTCGGCCGAGGGCGACGGCATCGATCTGCTCGCACTCTCGGGCCACAAGCTCTACGGGCCGAAGGGCGTGGGACTTCTCGTCGTTCGCAAGCACGGGCGTCCGCGCCTGCGGCTCGAGCCGCGCCAGTATGGCGGTGGCCACGAAGGCGGCCTGCGCTCCGGCACGCTCCCGGTCGCCTCGATCGTGGGCCTCGCCCGGGCGCTCGAGCTCTGCCTGGCCGAGCGGGAGCGCGAGGCGATTCGGCTTGCGGCGCTGCGCGATCGACTGCATGCGGAGCTCGCGGCGGCGCTCCCGGGCCGGGTGATCCTGAACGGCGACGCGAAGGCGCGTTTGCCCGGGAACCTGAACGTCTCCTTCGCGCAAATCGACGGGGATCGGTTGCTCGCTGACTTGCGCGGGATCGCGGTCTCGTCGGGCTCTGCGTGCAGCTCGGCACTGCCCGAGCCGAGTCCGGTGCTGCTGGCGCTGGGACGATCACCCGAGCTGGCAAAGGCATCGCTTCGCTTCGGCCTCGGACGCGGGACGACACCGTCGCATGTCACGCTCGCGGTTGAAAGCGTGCTGGCGGCGGTGTCCCTGCAGTCCAGATCGGCGTGATGGGCCCGCGGGGTCCAGCTGGCCGACATGGAAAACGGCTTTTGAAGAGGGGAGTCGGACCCGGGCCGCTCTGGCCATCTCTGGCTATAGTGCCGCCCGCCAATCCAACCCAAGCAAGAGAGGATCCCTCCGTGAGCGAATCGAAGTCGACCAACATCACCTGGCACGCGGGTCAGGTGAGCCGAACGGACCGCGAGAAGCTGCTGGGCCAGCGCGGCTGCACCATCTGGCTCACGGGTCTCTCGGGATCGGGCAAGTCGACGATCGCCGTCGCCGCCGAAAAAGCCCTCGCAAAGACCGGCCGCCTCACCTACATCCTCGACGGCGACAACATCCGCCACGGCCTGAACTCGAACGTCGGCTTCTCCCCCGCCGACCGGACCGAGAACATCCGCCGCATCGGCGAGGTCTCGAAGCTCTTCACCGACGCCGGCATCATCGTCTTTACCTCCTTCATCTCGCCCTACCGCGGCGACCGCGATGCGGTCCGCAAGATCATGGGCGAGGGCGACTTCATCGAAGCCTGGGTGCAGGCCTCGGTCGACACCTGCGAAGGCCGCGACGTGAAGGGCCTCTACAAGAAGGCCCGCGCCGGCGAGATCAAGGAATTCACCGGCATCTCGGCCCCCTACGAAGAGCCGCTCAAGCCGGAGGTCGTCCTCGACACCAACGTCCAGACAGTGGACCAGTGCGTCGGGACCCTGATCGCCCATCTGCAGAAGAACGGCTACCTCGGTTAGCCCACGGCTCATTCCCGGCGAGGCAGCCCTCATTGAAGCGTGATTGCTCGACCCTGCGTGGGCTCACGTCGCTTTTCGGCGTCGTGTTGCTCGCCGGGTGTGCGTCGATGGGCCCGGTCACCTCGCGCGAGGCGGCCGGGCCGCCGCCTCGGATCGAGCGACCCGAATCGTCGCCGGACTACGACGTGCTGGTGGCGGAGCTCGCCCAGGCCGAGGGCGATTTCGAAACCGCCCGCGCGGCCTACTCGCGGGCGGTGGGGAAGGATCCGAGCTCGGTCTTCCTGCACGAGCGGCTCGCGCGTCTCTCCTGGCAGCTCGACGACGTGGACGGCGCAGTACGCGAGGCCGAGCGGGCTCTCGCGCTCGATCCGAGCTCGACGCGGATCCGGCTCTTTCTCGGGCGGCTCTACAACCTGCGGCGGGATTTCGCGGGGCTCGACCGCGTGCTGCGCGACGCGAATGGCGAGCCGCTCGATGCGGACGCCGCCTTCGCGCTCTTCCAGGTCGCGCTCGAGCGCCAGGATCTGCCGCAGGCCGAGGCGCTTGCGCGCAAGCTGATGGTGCTCGAGCCCGACCAGCTGCGCGGACTGCTCGCCCTCATGTCCGTCCATGAGATCCGCCAGGAATACGACCAGGCCGAGCTGGTCATCCGCGAAGGCCTGAAGCGTTTTCCGGGACATTTCCTGCTCTACATGCGGCTGGCCCAGCTCGAGCATACCCGCGGCAATCGCCCGGGCGAGATCGCGATCTACCGCGAGCTGCTCGAGGAGCATCCCGATCACTACGGCGTACTCCAGCGCCTCGGCCAGGCCCAGATCGACGCCAACGACGCGACCGCAGCGATCGAGACCTACACGCGCATCGTCGAGGCGTATCCCGACGATCTGAATTCGATGCGGCGGCTCGCTGCGCTCGAGTTCGCGGCGGGACGCTTCGAGGCGGCGGCGAAGCGGCTCGAGCAGGTGCTGCGGCGCGCGCCGGGCGATAGCGAGCTGGCGATCGCGGTGGGCCAGATCCGGCGGGCGGCGGGCGATGCGGCCGGGGCGATCGAAGTCTTCGATCGGGTCCCGCCTGGCGATCCGCAGTACATCGAAGCCCGGATCCAGATTTCGCTCGTGCTCGAGTCCGAGGGCCGTGTGCGCGAGGCCCTCGACGAGGTCGAACGACTGCGCGCGGGACAGGCCGGAAGGATCGTCGATCTGCGCGCGGCGGGGCTCCGCTCGGCGCTCGAGGACTACGACGGCGCCCGGGCGCTGCTCGAGAGCCTGCTCGACGGCTCGGAGGGCGACGTCGAGGTCTACTACCAGCTCGGTGTGGTCGAGGGCAGTCGCCAGCGCGTCGACGAGGCGCTCGCGTCCATGCAGAAGGTGCTCGAGCTCGATCCCGGAAACGCCGCGGCGCTCAACTACATCGGTTATTCCTGGGCCGAACGCGGTGAGAACCTGGCGGAGGCGGAGGCGCTGATCCAGCAGGCGCTCGCCAGCTCGCCCGACGATGGATACATCGCCGACAGCCTCGGCTGGGTCTACTACAAGATGGCCGAGATCCATTTCCGCGAGTCGCGCAAGGACGAGGCGCTCGCGCTCCTGGAGAAAGCCCGTAAGCAGCTCCTCGAGGCGGCGGAGCTGACGGGTGGAGATCCGGTCGTCTCGGAACATCTGGGCGACGTCCATCTGCTACGCGGCGAGAAAGCGCGAGCGCTCGACTACTACGAAGAGGCCGTCGGGCTGGAGCTGCGCGAGGCGGAGCAGCCGAACCTGAAGTCGAAGCTCGACCAGCTTCGCCGCGATCTCGGCCGCCCGCCGCCGCCGGACGGGGCACCGTGAGTAGCGCCCGCTGGCGTTCCGCGTCGGTATCGATCCTGCTCCTTTTTTCGATCGTGCTCGCGTTAGGCTCGTCGGGCTGCGCGACGGCGCCCCCCGCTACGGTCGTGCGCGGAAGACCGCTGCCCCTCGACGACGCCCGGGCGAGCCGCCTTTTCGAGGCCTATCTCGCAGGCACCGCGACCCGCAATGCGCTGCGCGGCACGGCCGGCGTCTCGCTCGTCGGCCCCGATTTCAAGCTCAACCGCCCGCAGAACATCGTCGTCGAACGGCCCGCGCGGCTGCGCTTCGAGGTGATCGGGCTCTTCGATCAGCTCGCGGCGGTGCTCGTGAGCGACGGCGAGAGCTACGGCTTCTATGACGCGGCGACGGGCGAGTTGGAACGCGGGCCGCTCACGCCGACGATTCTCTGGGACCTCGCCCGCGTCGACGTCGGGGTCGGCGAGGCGGTTGGCCTGCTGCTCGGGGCACCGCGGCCGCCTGCCGGTGGCGGGCGCGCCGCGGTCTGGCAGGAGGCCGACGACCGGATCGGGGTGGCCTTTGCGCGGGTAGCTTCACGGGCGTCGGTCGAGTGTGCCGAGCCGGTCGAGCGGGGTTGGACGGATCCCGCTTGCTTTGGGGGGCCGGAGTCCTTGCGCGAAGGCGGGGATGCCTTCGTCTTCGATCGCGACGGGCGCCTTGCGGAGCTCCGCGCATTCGATGCGGACGGCGTGCTGCGGTATCGCGCGCGTTTCGAGCAGTACGGGGGACTCGGCGACGGGGCCGATCGCAGCGAGTTCCCGAATCTCGTGACGATCGAGTCCGCCGCGGCCCGCTCGGAGGCGCGCTTCGCCTGGAAGCGCGTCATGCTGGCGGGCTCGCTCTCCGATCGGTTGTTCGAGCTGCCCGAGCGGGGATCGGCGGGGGGCGACGGGGATTCCTGGGATTGAACGGGCTGCTCTGCTTGCGCGGCGTGCGCGGGGCGAACAGCGAGTGGGAGGTCGGTCGTACGTGCAGGGGGGGCGCGAGCAGAGCGCGGTCCGGTCGGGCCGAGGGCGGTGGTCCATCCGCCTCGCGGCGCTCGCCGCCGTGGCGGTCGCCCTGTCCGGTGCGTGCGGAAACGATCCGTATCCGCCGTCGGATGGGACTGCCAAGGTGCTCTACGGGTCCTTCGTGGATGCGCCCAAAAGCCTCGATCCGGCGACCGCGTATTCGGTGCGCGAGCACGCCATCACCGGGGCCGTGTTCGACACGCTGCTCAAGTACCACTTCCTGAAGCGCCCTCTCGAATTGATTCCGGGCCTCGCGGTCGCGCTGCCGGAGGTGACGGATCTCGGGGGCGGCCGTTCGCGCTACCGCTTCGAGCTGCGCCCGGATCTGCTCTTCCACGACGATCCCAGCTTCGAGCTGTCCCGCCCCGGCGCGAGAACCCGCGAGATCACCACGGCCGACATCGCCTTCGAGCTCGCTCGCATCGCCGATCCGAAGGTCGGGAGCCCCGTGATCGAGCCATTCTCGAACATCGAGGGTTTTCAGGCGTTCGGCGAACGGCTCGCGGCGCGGCGCAAATCGGATTCCGATTTCGCTGCACTTCCGGTGCACGAGCAGTACGCGGGCGTCGGTCCGATCGCGGGCGTTCAGACGCCTTCGCCGCGCATCCTCGAGATCACCCTCGCGCGGCCGTATCCGCAGATCCTCTACTGGTTCGCGATGGAGTTTTCTTCTCCGGTGCCCTGGGAGGCGATTGCCTACTACGACGGTCTCGAGGGACGGCCACGCTTCGACGACCATCCGGTCGGCTCCGGACCCTATCAGCTGACGCGTTACGACAAGGAAGCGATCTTCGTGCTCGAGAAGTCGCCCAACTGGTACGGCGTGCGCCATCCCGAATGGCAAGCGCCGGCCGCCGTCTATCCGTCCGAGGGCGAAGAGCGGGACGTCGCTGCAGGTCGACTCGTCGACGCGGGTCTTCCGCTCCCCTTGATCGATCGGATCGAGATGCGGCGCGAGAAGGAAGACATCCCGCGCTTCACGAAGTTCATGCAGGGCTACTACGACAACTCCGGCATCGCGATCGAAAATTTCGACAGCGTGATCCGGAACGGGTCGCTGACCCCGGAGATGGAGGCCATCGGGATCGGGCTCGAGAAGGAGATCTCGCCCACGATCTTCTACCTCGGCTTCAACATGAACGATCCGGTCGTCGGGACGGGGAAGAGCCCGGCGGAACGGGAGCGCAATCGCAGGCTCCGGCAGGCGATGAGTCTCGTGATCGATTCGGACGAGTTCCTGCGGATCTTCGCGAACGGTCGAGGCCTTCCGGCCCAGACGCCGATCCCGCCCAACATCTACGGCTACGACCCCGACTACCGCAATCCCTTCCGGCGAGCCGATCTCGAGCGGGCGAAGGCGTTGATGGTAGAGGCGGGCTACGCGAACGGAATCGATCCGAAGACGGGCGAGGCCCTCCGGATCACCTTCGACTCCTACAACACCTCGACCGACGGCCTGATCCAGCACCAGTTCTACACGAACGCCTGGAAGAGGCTCGGCCTCGACGTCCGGATCGAGGCCAGCAACTACAACCAGTTCCAGGACAAGCTCCGCAACGGCGCCCACCAGCTCTTCGAGTTCGGTTGGGGCGCCGACTACCCCGATCCGGAGAATTTCTTCTTCCTGTTCTGGTCGAAGATGGGCAACGACGAATTCGGAGGGCCGAACGCGACCAACTTCTCCGACCCGCGCTTCGACGAGCTCTTCGTCTCGATGAAGGCGAGGCCGAACGGGCCGGAGCGCATGGCGGAAATCCGCGAGATGCTCTCGATCCTCGAGCGCGAGCGGCCCTGGATCGAGATCTTCTTCCGTGAGGACTACTACCTGCGCCATGGCTGGCTCGCGAACATGAAGCCTTCGGGCCTGTCGATTCCGACCTATCAGTATCTCGACATCGATACCGAGCTGCGGGCGCGGCGCCGCCGTGAATGGAACGAGCCGACGCGGTGGCCGCTCTATCTGCTGGTCGTGGGGGCCGTGCTGCTCGTGCTGCCCGGGATCCGGACCTACTTGCGGGAGCGCCAGTAGATGGGGGCCTACATCCTGCGTCGGCTCGGCTATGGGATGCTCGTCGTGATGGGCGTGCTGTTCCTGCTCTTCGTACTCTTTTTCACCGTCACCGATCCCGACGACATCGCCCGCAAGGCCCTCGGCGAGAAGGTGCCTCCGACGGTCATCGCGCAGTGGAAGTCGAACCACGGCTACGACCGGCCGCTCTGGCCCTGGCAGGACTTCGAGGAGAACCTGCTCTTCGATCACTACCGCCGCATGCTGACCTTCGACTTCGGGCTCTCCGACGCGGACGACTCGCCGATCCTCGAACGCATCCGCAAGGGCATGTGGCCCTCTCTCTCGCTCACGGTCCCGCTCTTGATCCTCTCGCTCCTCGTCGCGATTCCGCTCTCGCTGCTCGTGGCTTTTTTTCGCGAGACCTACATCGATCGGATGGGTGTCTTCGTCTGCGTGCTCGCGATGAGCGTGTCGACGCTGCTCTACATCATCGCGGCGCAGTTCCTGCTGGGTAAATTGCTGCGTTGGTTCCCGATCTCGGGCTTCGATCCCGATCCGCTCCTGCTGCCGCGCTTTCTCGCGATGCCGATCCTGGTCGGGATCGTGGCCGGGATCGGCTCCGACGTGCGCTTCTACCGCACGGCCTTCATCGAGGAGAGCACGCGCGATTTCGTCCGCACCGCCCGGGCGAAAGGGGCCTCGGAGGCGCGCATCATGACGCGCCACGTGCTCCGCAACGCACTGATCCCGATCCTGACCCAGGTCGTGATGTCGATCCCCTTCCTGTTCACCGGCTCGCTCCTGCTCGAGTCCTTCTTCGGTATTCCGGGTCTCGGCGGAGTCACCGTCGACGCGATCCGCGCGAACGATTTCGCGACGCTGCGGACGATGGTGTTCATCGGGTCACTGCTCTTCGTGCTGGGGCAGATCGCGACGGACCTCTCGTATGGGCTCGTCGATCCGCGGGTGAGACTCGAATGACGCCGTCGCTCGAGCCCTACCTGATCTCGAATCTCGCGACGCTGTGCTTACTCGTGGGCCTGGCGTTCATCGTCCGCGTGGTGCGGCGGAGCCGGCTCTGGAGCGAGGCGGCGACCTCGCTCTGGCGGCGACGACGGCTCGCCCTCTGCGTGCTGGGAGTCTATTTCGCGATCGCGCTGCTCGATTCGGTGGCGTGGAAGGGGGGTGTGCCCGAGGACGCAGTCGGGGTGCTGCCGAACGCGCCCTATTCGGCGATCGACCGGATCTTTCTCGGTTCGAGCGAGTCGAGCTATTCGGCTCCCTTCGCCGAGGTCGAGTTCTACGGCGGCCGTCCGCTGCGCTATCCGGGCGCGCACCCGCTTGGGACCGACATCATCGGTCGCGACGTCCTCTTCATGGCGCTCAAGGGCGCACGCGTGGCGCTCCTGATCGGCGCCCTCACGAGCCTGATCGCGATTCCACTGGCGCTGATGTTCGGCGTCGGGGCCGGCTATTTCGGCGGGCGCTTCGACGACTTCGTCTTCTTCCTGATCTCGACGCTGGCCTCGATGCCGGGACTCCTGCTGTTGATCGCGCTGATCATGGCGATGGGTCGGGGCACGCTCTCTGTCTGCGTCGCGCTCGGCGTCACGAGCTGGGTCGGCTTCTGCCGGCTTTCGCGCGCGGAAACGCTGAAGCTTCGGGAGCTTGATTATGTCCGGGCGGCCCGCGTGCTCGGCGTCTCGGAGCTCGGGATCATCTTCCGCCACATCCTTCCGAATCTCGCCCATCTGATCGTGATCACGTTCGTGCTGATGTTCTCCGGGCTGGTGCTGTCGGAGGCCGTCCTCTCCTGGCTCGGGATCGGGGTCGAGGGGAGCTGGGGCCAGATGATCGACGGCGCGCGCAACGAGCTGTCCCGGGAGCCGATCGTGTGGTGGAACATCGCGGCGGCGGGCTCGGCGCTCTTCGCGCTGATCCTGGCGGTGAATGCGGTGGGGGACGCGGTCCGCGACGTGCTCGATCCGCGCACCTTGAGGGATGCGCCGTGAGCCGACTGCTCGAGATCCGGGATCTTCGGACGTCGTTTCCCGGCGAGCGCGGACGTGGCCCGCAGGCGCGCGTGCATGTCGTTGACGGGGTCTCTTTCGACCTCGACCGCGGTGAGGTGCTGGCGCTGGTCGGCGAGTCGGGCTCCGGGAAATCGATCACGGCGCTCTCGGCGCTGCGCCTCGTGCCGAAGCCCGGGCGCGTCGTCTCCGGCGAGGTCCGGTTCGAGGGCAGGAACCTGCTCGAGCTCTCCGTCGGCGAGATGCGACGGATCCGCGGCAAGCGGATCGCGATGATCTTTCAAGAGCCGATGACGGCCCTCAATCCGGTGCTGCGTGTCGGCGACCAGGTCGTCGAGGCGATCCAGCTCCACGAGCCCGTCTCCCGGGCGGTGGCCCGCGATCGCGTGCGCGCTCTTTTTGCCGAGGTCGGGATTCCCGATCCCGAGGACCGCCTCGATGCCTATCCGCACCAGCTCTCGGGCGGGCTCAAGCAGCGCGTGATGATCGCGATGGCGCTCTCGACGCGGCCCGAGATCCTGATCGCCGACGAGCCGACGACGGCCCTCGACGTGACGATCCAGGCCCAGATCCTGGGCCTGCTGCGAAATCTCCAGCGCGATCGGGGCACGGCGATCCTGCTCATCACCCACGACCTCGGGATCGTGAACGAGCTCGCCGATCGCGTGGCGGTGATGTACGCGGGTCGACTGGTCGAGCTGGCACCCCGGACGCAGCTCTTCTCGAATCCCCTGCATCCGTATACGCGCGGATTGCTGGCCTCGATACCGGCCCTCGCGACCCCGGGCGCGCGGCTTCACGAGATCCCGGGCGTCGTGCCTTCCGCCGGTCACTGGCCGACGGGCTGCCGCTTCGCGCCGCGCTGCAGCGAGCGCTTCGAGCCTTGCGAAGCGCAGGATCCGGCCGAGGCGACGCGCGAGGGCGGCCGCCGGGTCTACTGCCACCTCATCGCTCCGTCGGCATCCGGAGCGGCATCCGGAGCGACCTCCGCACTCGTGCGCCCGCACCACAAGGGTGGCCGATGAGCTCCAGCGAAACACTCCTGCGTGTCGCCGGGCTGACGACCTGGTACCCGATCCGAAAGGGCCTGCTCGGCCGGATCCGCGGCCACGTCCAGGCCGCGACCGATGTCGATCTCGAGATCGGCGAGGGCCGCACCCTCGCGCTGGTCGGCGAGTCGGGCTGCGGCAAGAGTACGGTCGGCCGCTCGATCCTCGGCCTTGAAGCGCCCAGGGCCGGCGAGGTCGTCTTCGAAGGACGCGACATCTTGAAGCTCCCGCCGGATGCGCTCCGCGCAGCGCGGCAACGGATCCAGATCATCTTCCAGGATCCGCTCGCGTCCCTCGATCCCCGCATGCGCATCCGGGATCAAATCGCCGAGGGTATGCGCTCGTTCGGGATCGGGAAGAGCGAGGCCGAGCGCGGCCAGCGGGTGGCGGAGCTGCTCGCGCGGGTGCAGCTCGATCCCGCGATGATGGATCGCTACCCGCACGAATTCTCCGGCGGACAGCGCCAGCGCATCTGTATCGCCCGGGCGCTCGCCGTCGAGCCGCGGCTGATCGTCTGCGACGAATCGGTCTCGGCCCTGGACGTCTCGATCCAGGCGCAGATCCTGAACCTCCTCACGGATCTGCAGCGCGACCTCGGCCTCTCGTATCTCTTCATCACCCACGACCTGTCCGTCGTCCGCTACCTCGCCCACGAAGTCGCCGTGATGTACCTCGGCCGAATCGTCGAGCGCGGGCCGACCGATCGGATCTTCGCCCGTCCGGCTCACCCGTATACCCGGGCGCTGCTCGCCTCGATTCCGTCGATCGATCCGGCGCGGCGTGGCAACCCGCCGGCGGTGCTGGGCGACGTGCCTTCGCCGAGCAACCCGCCTTCCGGATGCCCCTTTCACACCCGCTGCCCCGAGGTCATGGATCGCTGCCGCAAGGAGCTGCCCACGGCCATCCCGGTCGATGGGGGCACGAGCTGCTGCTTCCTCGCCGAGTCCGGACCGCCGCGCGAGCGCGTCTGAGCGACCCAGACCCTGCTGGCCACGCCCTGGATCTCCTCAGGTTTGCTCGTGGGCCGGTCGATGCCATCGGCCGAGAGGGGCTTATGCGCGACAGACCGAAGGTGGGTGAGATTCTCGTCCAGGCCGGCATCATCGACGAGCTCCAGCTCGCCTCGGCGCTGGGCGAGCAGACGCGTTGGGGCCGCCGCCTCGGCATGACCCTGATCAAGCTCGGCATGGTCCAGGAAGGTCACCTGGTGCGAGCGCTGGCCAAACAATTCGACTTGCCCGTCGCGAGTCTCGCGGGCAAGAAGATCGCCCCCGAAGTGCTCGCCCTGGTGCCAGCGCGCGTCGCGTCCGAGCACAGCGTGGTCCCCCTCTTCGTGAAGAAAGAGGGCCACCGGGAGCAGCTCTTCCTCGGCATGGAAGAGCCGTCGGATCTCGGCATCCTCGACGACCTCGCCTTCCGCACGGGCATGCTGATCCGACCGGTGATGGTGGGGCCCACGGAGATCGGCGAGGCGATCGACCGCTACTACAACACGAAGCCCACCCCGGCTCCGTCGACGACGCTGCCCGATCCGATGCGCGGCGCCGACACGCTCTCGGAAACCAATCTCCGCAGCATCCAGGAGGAGGCGCCGCCCTCGCTCTCGCAGCTGCTGAAGCCGAGCCCCGCTCCCGCACCGGTCGTGATGCCGGTTCAGTCCGTCGCGGCGCGACCCGCCGCCAGACGGGCGATCGACGCGACCCCGGTCGTCTTCGACGCGCCGCCCGCGATGGTCGAGCTCCCGGTGGCGACCGCGCCTGCACCGACCGAGGCGCTGGCTTCGCGGGTGTCGGCGACACCGCCTCCGATTTCGATGCCGACGCCGATGCTGACGCCGATGCCGTCCGCGACAGCCACTGCAGCATCGGCTCCGACGCCCGTGACGACAGCGGGAATCAGCGAAGCCGCGCCGTCCCTCGGCGCGACACGGGACGCGCACGCCATCGAGCTTGCGCGCGCCGTCGAAGAAACCGAGCGCACGCGCCTCGTCGCGAAGGCGATCGCCCATCTCTTGATCGAGAAGGGGCTGCTCACGCTCGATGAGCTCCAGGCGCGCATCGAGAAGATGAAGACCATGCGCCCCGGCTCGCCGATGTGAGCTCGATCGGGCAGCGGCCGAGCATGCCGTGCCCGAGGACCTCTAATGGCTTGACAGTGTGAGGGGTGGGCGCGACCTTGGCGCGCCCCGCTTCGCGGAATTCGATCTCGAAGGGTCAGCCGGTCGGCGGCGGTCCGGGAGTACCTCATGCGTCTCGAATACGGCTTCCAGCTCTCCGCCTGCGATGTTCCGCGCTTCGCCGTCGAGGCCGGTGAAGGGGTCGGCAAGTTGTTCACCCTGGGCACGCTCGTGCTCAACGTCCTCGCCACGAAGAAGACGGTCGAGGTTGTCTTCCACGGCAACAATCCGGACGATCCCGAACGCAAGATCGAGGCGTTCAAGCAGATCATGACGAGCGCCCCGAGTCCCCTGCCGCTCTCCTTCGCGACCGGCGACAAGCGCCAGGTCCCCGGCTCCTCCAGCTATTTCCGCTGGCTCACCGTCACCGCCGGCTGATCTCTCCCGCCTTCGTCGGTTTCTCGAGCGCACAGCCCTCGCCGCGCCAGCGGTGACCGCGCGCGAGCGATCGGCCTGCGATCTCGCGCCGAGCAGCCTCGAAGCCGAGCTGCGGATTCTCGAAGGGAAGCCGCGCCAGGTAGCGCGCGAGCGCGGTCTCGCGGGCGGCGAGGTCGAAATGTTCGTCGGGCAGCGAGGCGTTGAGCTGCGCCAGCGCCGTCAGACGCGCTTCGTCGCGCTGTGCTGCGGGTCCGATCAGATCCTCGAGATCGAGCAGCCAGAACTCGTGTACGGCCCGATCGGATCGCGTGGCCGCGTTCCCATCCAGGCTGCCTACGCGCAGATTGCTCCCCTTCAAATCCGCGTGGCCGAGGCCCAGGGCATGGAGCTCCGCGAGCCAATCACCGAAGGCCAGGGCGAGCTCGCGCGCATCGCCCGCCGTGGCCGGTCGAATCCGATCGAGGTCCGCATCCCCGACGCGCTCGAGAACGAGCCAGCTCGCGCCGGGCAGGCCGCCGGTCCGCTCTTCGAGATAGGCGAGAGGGCGCGCGCTGCGCCCCAGCAGGAGCTGCTCGCGGCTTCCCTTTCGGAACGCGCGGGCGGCGCGTGAGCCGCGCCAGCAGGCCACCAGGCGATCGCCGAGCCCACCCGCCGCGGTCCATTTCACGACGACGGCGCGTCCGTCGATCGTCTCTTCGACGATCCACGCCCGGCCCTCGCGCCGCGCGCGCCGCGCTGGATTTCGCTCCGCGCTCTCGATCGCCTCAAGCAGCGCGCTCGGCGAGATCGATCTGTCGCACAGACCGTGGCGCCGTCCCGCTCGCACGCCGCTCAGCCCGCGCCCTGACCGGAGCACGCGCCGCGCCCGCCCGCGCAGATGATCGGCGGCGAATCGCCATAGCGCCGTGTCGGCCTCCGCGCCGAGGCCGAGCCCGGAGCGCAGCGCCGCTCGCTCCACGGCCGGCCAGCGCGCGCGCAAGAGGGAGAGCTCGAGGGAAGCGAGGTCGCGGAGGCGACCGTGATCGCTCTGGTCGGGCCGCGCGCGCTGGAGGTCGAGCAGCACGACGGATTCGTCGGCGTCGGTATTGGCATGAGCGAGCCAGAGATTTCCGAGGTGGAGATCGCCGTGGCTGTGGCCCGAGGCATGCAAACTCGTCAGGGCCGAAGCCAGCGCCGTCACGAGGCGCAAGCGCGCCGGTGCATTCGCGCACGCAAAGGCGTGGGCGAGCGGAGCGCCCTCGCTGCGTTCGACGACCAGCAGCTCGTCCCCGGATGCCAGCCGACCGTAGGCGAGGGGGCGTGGGACGGGAACGCCCGCTGCATGCAGCACGACGAGCGCGTCCCATTCGCGCCGGGCGGGCGAGCGGCCGATCAGGCGCTTCATGGCCTCGCGCAGCCGGTGGCGACCGCTGGCGAGATGGTGGGTCTTGAGGACGATCGGGATCGGGCCGTCGCCGCGGGCGGGATCCGGGTGGAGCAGTCCTTCGCTGATCGTGCGGCGCGGATTCGTCTGGATTGTCTGGATCGTCTGCGCGGGATCGAGCGCCTCCGCGGGGAGGGCGAGGCGCCTCTCCAGCGCCGCGTGGATCCATTCCTCGCCGGCGAGCCAGCGGAGGCCGGGCCGCCCTGTCGTTTCACGGCTCGCCGGTTGCCGCGGCCGCGTCATCGCTGCGCCCGCTCATCGCGCTCGCGGCGCGCCGCGACGATCCGTCGGTATTCCTCGCGCAGTACGGCGACGTGGCCCGGCCAGTGATAGGCGGCGATCTCTCGCCGCGCGGAGTCGCCGAGGCGCTGCCGGGTCTCGGCCTTCGCACAGCCTCGCAGGGCATTTGCCAACGCATCCCCGTCGGGCTCGTCGATCACGCAGCAGGCGTCGGCCGAGAGCCACTCGGCGGCGCCGTTCGACCGGGTCGTGACGATCGGCAGGCCCGCGGCGGCGGCTTCGAAGGTGACGTTGGCGAAGGCGTCGTAGCGCGTCGGCAGGATCATTCCGTCGACCGCGGCGTAGACGATCTCGAGATCGCTGCGGGGTCCGAGGAAGCGCACGTGTGGGCCGAGGCCCGCCGCCGCGATCCGGCGGCGCCAGGGCCCCGGATCGTCGCGGCCGGCGAGCCAGAGCCGCAGACCCGGATCCGCCAGTCGGGTCATCGCTGCGAGACACAGGTCGAGCCCTTTGCGGTGCCAACCGGAAGCGGGGAACAGCCAGATGCGCTCGGCCCGCTCGTCGAGCTGCTGGCGAAGCCGCTGCCCGGCGACGGCATTGCGCTCCGGATCGAAGCGCTCGGCAGCGACCGCGTTGGGCAGCAGCAGGATTCGCTCGCGTGCTACGCCGTGATGTTGCGCGAGGCGATCGGCGACGAGCCTGGAGGCACACTGGATGCGTTGCTCGGGATCCGCGAAGACACGCCGTTCGAGGGCGAGCAGACTCCGGTGGCGGGGCAGCAGGCGGCGATAGCACTGGCCGAGCCGGGAATGGGACCGCCGCAAGTAGTCGTCATGGCTGCCGCCGCCGGCGCGGAAGAGATCCTGGTGGCGGGTGCGACTGAAGCTGTGGACGACGTCGAAGCCCCGCTTTTGCGTGGCCCGTGCGGCGGAGCGCGAGAACGAGAGGGCCCGCAGTGGATGGCGGCGGCCTGACGAGTCGATCTGGATCACGGCGACGCCTTCCACCGGGTCGGCCTCCCGGGCGACGACCGTCACCGCCTCGCCCTGGCGGACGAGCTCGCGGGCCACCTGCCACGCGACGTTCTCGACACCCCCGGTGCCCGGGGCAAAGCGTTCGACGACGAGGGCGATGCGCAGGGGTGTTTCCTCGGGAGGTCGCGGGAGGGTATCGGCTCGGCCTGCGAGCGTCATTCGGGCGCGTGATCCGTGGGGGAACGCGCCGCCGCGGGGCGGTGTCGCCTACGCGATCGCCGGTTGCGTCTTGACTCGTATGGTGGGATTGCGAAGACTTCGCGCGCCTGAAGCTCATGGTATGGAGAGGGGAGCACGCCGCTTGAAGGAAGAGCAACGCCAATCAGGGGGGAGCGCCGCGCCCCTCGCGATCGAGGTCGAGGGTCTTTCGAAGCGCTACGGGGACCACGAGGCCGTCCGCGACCTCTCGTTCAGCGTGCGCGCCGGCGAGGTCGTGGGCTTTCTCGGGCCTAACGGTGCGGGCAAGACGACGGTGATGCGGATCTTGACGGGCTTTCTGCCGGCGACGGACGGCACGGCGCGGATCGCGGGCCACGACGTCTTCTCCGATCCGATCGCGGCCCGCCGGGCGATCGGCTACCTGCCCGAAACGCCGCCGCTCTATCCCGAGATGACGCCGGCTTCCTATGTCGATTTCGTCGCCCGGCTGAAGGACGTGCCGCGGGCGAAGCGCAAAGAAGCGGTCGACCGGGCGCTCGAGCGCTGCGGGCTGAACAGTGTTCGGCGGCGCGAGATCCGACAGCTCTCGAAGGGCTATCGCCAGCGCGTCGGCCTCGCCCAGGCAATCGTCCACGATCCGCAGGTGCTCGTGCTCGACGAGCCGACGGTCGGCCTCGATCCGATCCAGATCCGCGAGATCCGCGCATTGATCGCGGAGCTCTCGTCGACGGGTCATCAGACCGTGATCCTGTCGACGCACATCCTGCCCGAGGTCGAGGCGATCTGTCAGCGCGTCGTCCTGCTCGGCCGCGGCCGCAAGGTCCTCGACCAGCCGCTTGCGGAGCTGATGGCGGGCGGCGTCGCCCTCGAAGAAGTCTTCACGCGGGTCATGACCCGGGATGCGAGCGACGCGCTCGAGAAGGGGGCGGCGTGAGACACACGCTGACGATCGCATCGCGGGAGCTGCGCTCCCTCTTTCTCTCGCCGGTCGCCTACGTCGTGTTGACGCTCTGGTCGGTGATCGCCGGGACGTTCTTCCTCGTGAGCCTGCTGACCTTCCACGAGCGTCAGCTCCAGCTCCAGCAGTATCAGATGCTCGATCGAATTGCGGAGCTGAACCTGAACGACAACCTGATCGAGCCGTTCGTCGGATCGATGTGGGTGATCGTGCTCTTTCTGCTGCCGGCGGTGACGATGGGGCTCATCGCCAGCGAGAAGGCGAACGGGACCGACGAGCTGCTGCTCACGAGCCCGATCTCGATCTGGGACATCGTGCTCGGGAAGTTTCTCGCCGGGGTCGGGTTCGTGACGATCATGACGGCGATCGCGGGCTTCTTTCCGGCGCTGCTCTTTTTCTACGGCGATCCCGAGCTCGGGAAGGCTCTCGCCGGGATGCTCTGCCTCTGGCTCGTCAGTGTGACCTACGTGGCGGTCGGCGTGTTCGCTTCGTCGGTGACCCGCAATCAACTGATCGCCTTCATCTTGACCTTCGTCCTGCTTCTCATCCTCGGCATGATGCTGCCCTTCATCGTCGACATCTCGATGTCGGGCGGCAGCGCAGGCGGCGAGTCGCCCGTCGCGGAGGTGGTGCGCTGGATGGCAACCGGCAGCCATGTCGACCGCATGCTCCAGGGTCTGATCGACACGTCGGATCTCGCCTACTACGCGGTCGCCAGCGCGATCTTCCTCCTGCTCTCGAAGACCGTGATCGAATCCGCGAGGTGGCGATAGATGACAGGCTTGGCGGCACTTTTCGCGGGCCTCGGCATGGTCGCCCTGGCCTTCGGGGTCTTGACGGCGCTGCTCGCCGTCCTGCAGCCCTTCTCCGATCCGATCTGGATCGTCGGCAATCTGGTCGTCGGCGTGGTGCTGCTCGCGGCGGCAGCCTTCATGAGCCTCGACACGCTGCGCGAACGCGTGCAGTCGGGTGCGACGCGGCGAGCCGGCCGCTACGGGTCGAGCGCGATCCTGACGGCCGTCTTCGGCGTGCTGATCCTCGCGCTCTTCGCGTTCCTGTCGGTGCGCCACGCCCATCGCTTCGACTTGAGTGAAGCGGGCGTCCACACGCTCTCGCAACAGACGAAGGATCTGCTCGCAGGCCTCGATCGCGACGTGCAGATCACTGCGTTCTTCGAAGCCAGCCAGGCTCCGCCCGTCCGCGACCTCCTCGATCGCTATGCCTTCGAGGGAAAGGACAGGGTCGAGCTCGCCTTCGTCGAGCCCAACGATGCGCCCGGCATGGTCGAAGAGCTCGGCCTCACGACCGAGGATCTGGCGGCGGGGGTCGTGCGGATCTCGCTCGCGTCGGGCGAGGCGACGACGCTCAAGGAGTTCACGGAGCCCGCCCTGACGAATGCGCTCCAGAAGCTCGTGAAGAGCAAGGACAAGAAGATCTACTTCCTCGAGGGCCACAACGAGCGCGCGATCAAACCCGGTCCGAACGACCAGCCCGAGCCGATCCCCCCGGGCCAGCCGCCGGCCCCGATGAGCCCCTGGGCCACGGGCCCCGACAGCTTCGGCCGGGCCGCCGATGCGCTGGTGAACGAGACCTATCACGTCGAGAGCCTGCTGCTCGCGAGCCTGGCGGATGTGCCCGAAGACGCTGCCACCGTCGTGATCGCCGGCCCGACACGGCCTCTCCTCGACGGTGAGATTGCGGCCCTCACGCGTTATGTCGAGCGGGGCGGGGCCCTCTTCGTCGCCATCGATCCGAGGGCGCAGACCAACCTCTACGCGTTGCTCCAGAGCTACGGGGTCTCGCTCGGAGACGACGTCGTCGTCGATCGCAGGCTCGCCGTCATCGGTCAAGCGACCACGCCGATCGCACAGGAATACGATGCGAGCCACGAGATTACGAAGCTGCTCCAGGACCCGACAGCCTTCCCGATGGTCCGCAGCGTCGAGCTCGATCCCGCGCTGGCCGCCTCCTTCAGCGTGCTCGTGAAGACGGGGGAGGATTCCTGGGCCGAGCGCGATCTCGATGCGTGGCGGGAGACCGGGCGGGCGGAGTACGGCGAGGGCGACCTGCTCGGTCCCGTCCCGATCGCCGTCGCGGGCACGCCGCGGGTCGCGAGCGGAGACGCTGTCGTCGCGAATGCGGTGCAGACGCCCGGTCGGCTCGTCGTCTTCGGCGATTCGGATTTTGCGACCAACGAGTTCCTCGACGCGCTTCACAACCGCGACCTCTTCCTGAACTCGATCAACTGGCTCGCGGGCGAGGTCGAATCGATCAGCGTGCGGCCCAACGTGTCGCGGGCCTCGAGCTTCGAGATGTCCCAGGATCAATTCCGATTCCTCCAGTACCTCTCGTTGCTCGTGGTGCCCGAGGCGATCGCGGTGATGGGCGTGCTCGTCTGGTGGTCGCGGCGCACGCGGAAGGCGTAGGGCGAGTCGATGAATCAGCGGACCACAGGACTGCTCGCGCTGGTGGCGTTCTTTCTCGGGGCCTTCGTCTATCTCTACGAGATCGAAGGCGGGAGCGACCGCGAGGCGACGCGCGAGGCCGAGAAAGAGCTGTTTGCCGGTGTCGACGCGGGGGCCGTCGAGTCGGTCGAGCTCACGACGAGCGACGGCAGCGCGGCGCGCTTCGAGCGGCGCGACGGGGCCTGGCGGATCGCCGTACCGGTCGAGGGGGCCGGCGACGCGATGGCCCTCGATGGCGTCGCGAGTGCGCTCGCGACGCTTCCGCGAGCGGGAACCGTGAAGGCCGCGCCCGGGGATCTCGCCCAGTTTGGACTCGGTCCGGAGGCGCAGACTGTCCGCTTCACGGCCTCTGGCGCGAGCCACACGCTCCGGATCGGTCGCGCGACGCCCGTCGGCGGGAACGTCTACGTCGCGGCCGATGGCGGTGGCGATGACGGTGAGGAGGTGGCCTACGTCGAGAGCTACCGCCTGAATGCGTTCAAGCAGAAACTGACCGATCTGCGCGACCGCCGGATCCTCGCGCTCGAGGCGGACGCGGTGAAGCGGCTCGAGATCTCGTGGCCCGAGGCGAGCGGCCCGTTCACGCTGGAGCTCGAGCGCGATGCGCAGGATACCTGGCAGCTTCGCCGGCCGATCGCTGCGCGCGCGGATCGGCAGACGGTGCGCGAGCTGCTCTCGAATCTCGAGTTCCTGCAGGCGACGAGCTTCGTCGACGAGCGAACCCCGGCGGTCGAGGCGGCGCTTCTCGAGACGGCGATCGAGATCGTCTTCGCGGGCGAGGTTGCTTCCGATCCCGATCCTGTGGCCGGCAAGCTCCGGATCGCAGGCATGCTGAATGGGGCCCGCATCGTCGAGAGCGGAGCGCAGCTCTACCAGCTCCCTCCCGAACGCCTCGACGAATTCGCGAGGCGCCTCTCGGCCTACCGCGACAAACAGCTCGTGGATCTCGAGCCCGACTCGCTCGCGAAGATCGAGCTCGAGTTCGCCGGGGGCGAGGCGATCGTCCTCGTGCACGCTGAGGCCGGCTGGTCGGCGGGCGAGCGCGAGATCGACTCGGAGGCGGTAGCGGGGCTC